>NZ_MVAD01000004.1:300000-462499 GCF_002007115.1 Massilia sp. KIM
CACCGCGCCGCCCATGACACCCAGCACCAGGGGGAAGCTGTCGTCACCCTGTTGGGCAAAGCGGGCATTGAGCCGCTCGGCCACGTTCCTCACCGCCGACTGGACTTGTTCGGGACTGACGATCTGGCGCGCATTGGCCAGCAGCGCGCGGGCGCGCTCGTGATGAAATTCTTGAATGCTCATACGGTTCTCTCGTTTGCCGGGCCATTATGCGCCATCCCAGCAGGCAATGCTGTTACTGTAGGCCTCAGGCGGCGGCCTCGATCTCGCGCTGCAGCTTGCGGGCCAGCTTGGCGAATACCAGCTCGTAGGAGCGGCGCAGCATGGCCGCCAGCTCGGCGTCGTCCATCTTCGCATCGGCCTTCACATAGACCCACTTGGCGCGCGCCAGGTAAGGCGCGGGAATGATGCCGGGACGGTCGGTCAGCTCCAGGAAGCGTTCGTCGTCCACCTTGAAGCTGATGCCCTCGTGAGGCGCCGATGCGTTGGTGGCGGCGAACATCTTCGCCCCGACCGAGAACACGATGTCGTGGTCCCACTTGATGTCTTCGGTGCAGCCGGGGAAGCTCCGGCACACGGTCTTGGCGGATTCGAAATCCATGCTTGTCCCCTGCTGCGGCGTCGGGGCGCCGCTTATCGTGTTCGTCCAGGCCATGATTCTAACGCGGCCAGGCCGGCATCCCGCAAAAGGGATGTCGTGGCGCAATAGCAAGCCGCGCCACAGAGGAGGATTGCGGCGTATCATACGTGGCTTGGAAAACAATCTGATGCACTCATCCATGTCCACCAACGACACCCGGCCCGCCGTGGCCACCCGCCTCGCCGACCTGCGCGCCGCCATGGCCCGCCACGGCATCGCCGCCTACATCGTCCCGTCGAGCGACCCGCACCTGTCGGAGTACCTGCCCGGCCACTGGAAGGGCCGCGAATGGCTGTCCGGCTTCACCGGCTCGGTCGGCACCTTCATCGCCACCGCGGATTTTGCCGGCGTCTGGACCGATGGCCGCTACTGGACCCAGGCCGAAACCGAACTGGCCGGCACCGAGCTCCAGCTGATGAAGATCCCGGGCGCGGCGAGCCAGCTGCACGTCGACTGGCTGGCCGCCAACGTGGCCGCGGGCGGCACGGTGGCGGTGGACGCGCGCGTGCTCGGCCTGGCCGGCGCGCGCCTGCTGGGCGACGCCTTGCGCGCCAAGGGCGTGCACCTGCGCACCGACCTCGACCTCCTCGACGAGGTGTGGAACGAACGCCCGGCCCTGCCGGCCGACCCGGTGTTCGAGCACCTGCCGCCCTACGCGACCGTGAGCCGCGCCGACAAGCTGGCCGCCACCCGCGCCGCGATGGAAGCCCATGGCGCGGGCTACCACTTCATCTCCACCCTGGACGACATCGCCTACCTGTTCAACCTGCGCGGCGCCGACGTCAGCTTCAACCCGGTGTTCCTGGCCCACGCCCTGATCGGCCGCGCCGACGCCACCCTGTTCGTCGGCGAGGACAAGGTGCCGCACGAGCTGCGCGCCCGCCTGGAAGCCGACGGCGTGCACCTGGCTCCCTACGCCAACGCCGCGCGCGCCTTGCAGGCGCTGCCCGACGGCGCCACCCTGCTGCTCGACCCGCGCCGTGTCACGGCCGGCATGCGCGAGGCCGTGGCCGAGGGCGTGAACGTGGTCGAGGCGATCAACCCGACCACCTTCGCCAAGTCGCGCAAGCTGCCGGAAGAAGCGGTCAACGTGCGCGCCGCCATGGAGCAGGACGGCGCCGCCCTGTGCGAATTCTTCTCCTGGCTCGAACCGCTGCTGCAGGACGCTGGCCGCGCCCCGCTCAACGAAGTCGACATCGACACCCACATCACGGCCGCGCGCGCGCGCCGCCCGAACTTCATCAGTCCGAGCTTCTCGACCATCGCCGGCTTCAATTCCAACGGCGCGATCATGCACTACCGCGCCGCGCCGGGCAGCTGCGCCGTCATCGAGGGCGACGGCCTGCTCCTGATTGACTCCGGCGGCCAGTACCTGGGCGGCACCACCGACATCACGCGCGTGATCCCGGTCGGCACGCCTTCCGATTCCCAGAAGCACGACTACACCCTGGTGCTCAAGGGCCTGATCAACCTCTCGTCCACCCGCTTCCCGCGCGGCACCCGCGCGCCCATGCTGGACGCCATCGCGCGCGCGCCGATCTGGGCCGCCGGCATCGACTACGGCCACGGCACCGGCCACGGCGTGGGCTACTTCCTGAACGTGCACGAAGGCCCGCAGACGATCTCGCCGGCGGTGCCGCCGGACCCGCACACGGCGATGGAGCCGGGCATGATCACCTCGATCGAGCCGGGCATCTACCGCCCGGGGCGCTGGGGCATCCGCATCGAGAACCTGGTGCTCAACCAGCTCGTGGCGAGCACCGAGTTCGGCGAGTACCTGGGCTTCGAGACCCTGACCCTGTGCCCGATCGACACCCGCTGCCTGGACCGCGCGCTGCTGCGCGCCGACGAAGTCGCATGGCTGAACGACTACCACGCCACGGTGCGCGCGCGTCTCGCGCCGCACGTGAGCGGCGCCGCGCGCGACTGGCTGATGCTGCGCACGGAGGCGATCTGATGGCCAGCGCGCGTTCCACCCGCGCCAGCGCGGCGGTCGAGCGGCTCAAGAAACGCACCGGCAACGCGGCCTATTCGATGGCGCGTACCGGCGAGGGCCTGTTCTTCCTGTCGGAAGCGCCGGGCGCGCCGCCGCTGTGCGCGCCGCTCGAACTGGACGACTTCGTCGCCTTCGTCAACGGCCTCGGGCCGCAAGAGGTCAAGAAGATCAGCAAGCACGACGCCGCTTTCGAGAAGCAGCTGGTGCGCAAGAAGCCGACGAACTGAATTTATGAACAAATCCCAGCTGCTGGCCTCCTACTGGTCGGGCCCCGAAATTTTTACCAATGCGCTGATCCTGCTGCACCTGGCGGGCGCGCTGGCCCTGGGCCTGCTGGTCGGCTACGAGCGCGCCTACCATGGGCGCGCGGCAGGCATGCGCACCTATGGCTTGGTGTGCATGGCCTCGGCCGCGCTGACCATCCTGGCCGGCTACCCGGACTTCTGGTACGGCGGCCACGCCGGCCTGCTGGCGCCGATCGACCCGACCCGCATCATCCAGGGCGTGGTCACCGGCATCGGCTTCCTGGGCGCCGGCGTGATCATGCGCGACGGCTTCAACATCAGCGGCCTGACCACGGCCGCCTCGATCTGGGCCTCGTCCGCGATCGGGATCCTGGTCGGCGTCGGCTTCTACCTGGCCGCGATGGGCCTGGCCTTCTTCTCGAGCATGATCATGATCTACCTGAACCGCCTCGAGACCCTGCTGCCGTCGCGCCACGCGGTGGCGGTGCGCATGCGCTTCAAGCCGGACTTCCTGCCGCGCGAGGAGGGCCTGCGCACGGCGGCCCTGGAGCGCGGCTACGAGATCGCCGGCAGCTCGCTCACCATCAGCAGCGAGGACGGGCGCCAGGAATGGCGCTTCGTGGCGCTGGCGCTGTCGCGCAAGACCGGCGCGCCGCTCCCGGAACTGGCCGAGGAGCTGGCCGCCTTTGAAGGCGTGGAAGCCTTCCAGCTTTCGCACGCCCGCAACTAAGAACAACAAGATTCGTCCACACCCGGGAAACCCCCATGCAAGCTCAAGATGTCCTCGATTTCTGGTTCCTGCCCCCGGGCAGCGAAGGCCACGGCAAGCCGCGCCGCGAGTGGTTCCGCAAGAACGACGCGTTCGACGCCGAGATCCGCGAACGCTTCGGCGCGACCATCGCCCAGGCGGTCGCCGGCGGCCTGCGCGAATGGGATGCGCTCGGCCCGCGCGGCGCGCTGGCGCGCCTGATTGTGCTGGACCAGTTCACCCGCAACGCCCACCGCAACACCCCCGAGGCCTTCGCCGGCGACCCGCTGGCCCTGCAGGCCGCGCGCCAGCTTGTGGATTCCGGCGCCCACCTGGAACTGCTGCCGGTGGAGCGCTCCTTCGTCTACATGCCCTTCGAGCACGCCGAGGACGCCCGCATGCAGGAGCAGGCGGTGGCGCTGTTCACCGAGCTGTCGCGCGAGCACCCGGGCTTCGAGGACACGCTCGACTATGCGCACCGCCACCGCGGCGTGATCGCGCGCTTCGGCCGCTTCCCGCACCGCAACGCCATCCTCGGGCGCGCCTCCACCCCGGAGGAGATCGACTTCCTGAAACAGCCGGGTTCGGGATTCTGAGGTGGCGCCGAGCCTGAACCTGGTCGGCGCCGGCCACGTCGGGCGCGTGCTCGGCCGCCTGTTCGCGCAGCACGGGGTGTTCGCGCTGCAGGACGTGCTGACCCGCTCGCCCGCCAGCGCACATGAGGCCGTCGCTTTCATGGGCGCCGGCACGCCGGTGGCGGAACTGGCCGCGATGCGCCCGGCCCGGGTCTGGCTCCTGGCGGTGAACGATGACCAGATCGGCCCGGTCTGCGCCGCGCTGGCCCAGGCCCACGACCTGTCGGGCGCGCTGCTGTTCCATTGCAGCGGCGCCAAGGCATCCTCCGAACTGCAGGCCGCGCGCGCGGCCGGCGCCCACGCGGCGAGCCTGCACCCGGTGCGCAGCTTCGCCGATCCCGAGGGCGTGGCCCGCGATTTCGCCGGCACCTGGTGCGGCGTCGAGGGCGACGCGGCGGCGCTGGCGCTGCTGGGGCCCGCCTTCGAGGCGATCGGCGCGCGCCTGGTCGCCATCGACCCCGCCGCCAAGACCGTCTATCACGCGGCCGCCGTGTTCGCGTCCAACTACCTGGTGACCGTGCTCGACGCCGCCCTGCGCGCCTATGTGGCGGCCGGGGTGCCCGAGCACGTGGCGCGCGAGCTGGCGCGGCCGCTCGCGACCGAGACCCTGGCCAATGTGTTTCGCCTGGGGCCGGCCGCCGCCCTGAGCGGCCCGGTGGCGCGCGGCGACTTCGCCACGGTGGCGCGGCAGCAGCAAGCACTTACTGACTGGGACCCGCCGACGGGCGGCCTGTACGAGGCGCTGGTGCCGCCGACCGCCGCGCTGGCGCGCCGCAAGCGCGGCCTTGAATGATCCACAAGGAGATGAATGTGCTGTTGAGCGCTTGGGCCACCCTGGCAGTGCTGGGCGTGTATTTCTGGACCTGGGCCAATGCCGCCCGCGCGCGCATGCGCTACCAGGTGCCGGCGCCGTCGATGGACGGCCCGGAAGGCTTCCTGCGCAGCCACAGGGTGCTGATGAACACCCTCGAGCAATTGCCGCTGGTGCTGGGACCGATGTGGCTGTGCGCCCTGTTCCTGGGCGACCTCTGGGGCGCGGCCGGCGCCATGCTGTGGTGCCTGGGCCGCATCCTGTACGCGCTCGGTTATTACCGCGATCCTGCCAGGCGCGAGGCCGGTTTCATTCTTGGCATGCTTGCCTCTGCGGCACTGGTTTGTGGCGCAGTTGTGGGACTATTGCTGCGCTAACGCTAAAAAAGTGCAAGGAAAGATCGACAAAGTTCCCACATGGCAATAAGCTTGGACGCTAACCATTACAAAGCCAAGTTGCATGCCGTTCGGTTACCACCGGAAAGGCATCAGGAGAAGGAGAATCACCATGCTGTTTTTGAAGAGCACCAGCGTTACCAAGGCCCCCGGCATCTACGAGGTCGACGTCGCGGCAAAGCCTCCCGGGAAGACCTTCGGTGTCTTCATGGCGACCGACCCCGATAATCCGCCGCAGTCGGTCCTGGCCGGACTGGCCGAGTTGGGTTTCCGCAACGTCCACCAGCAGAGCTATATCCACAAGGACAAGGGCAAAGTGCTGGACCTGCATTTCCAGAAAGACGGCACCGATCTCTTCAACGGCTGGAAGGCCGAAGAGTGCGAGGCCAACCTGGCCGCCATCGACACCCTGTTCGGCAACGTCGGCATCAAGATCGTGCCGCGCGTAATGAGCCTGGCAGAAGCCTACCGCTAAGCCTGCACCTCGATGTGGTAGAGCGCCCAGGGGCAGGCCCCGAAGCGCTCGTTCACCGCGCGTGCCGCCATGTCCGGCACCCGGTCGGCGTCGTACACCGCCCATAGCGGACCCAGGCCGCCCAGCGGCATCGGTTTGCCATCCAGGTGGGTGGCGACGATCATGTTCCACGCCCGCAACTGGCGCATGTCGAGCGCCGCCGCATAGCCGTCCACCGCCCGCAGCACCACCTTGGCCGACTCGCCCGGACGCGCGCCGGCCTGGGCCAGCACGTCCGTGAGCAGGGGGCCGCGCAGGGCGTGTGCCTTGCCGTCGTATTCCAGGGTCGGACGGATGCTGCGCGCGGGCAGGGCGGCCAGCATTCCAAAGTCCATGGCGTAGGCGCGCGTGAAGGCCAGTTTTTGCTTGTGCATCATCTGGTCGAGGGCCGGGTCGAGGGCGCCGCGGTTGCTGCGTCCGATCGCGCCGGTAATGGTCAGGAGGCTCGGCCCCTGGGGCGCCGGTGCGGCGGCGGGGGCGCCGAAGACCGGGGCGGCGCCGGCCAGGGCGGCCGCGCCGAGGAAGTGGCGTTTGTCCATGCGAAAATATCCGTCCGTGGAAAGCCGCCATCATAGCCCCCAAATTTGCACTATGGATATATTTAGCTCAGGCAGCAGCTTGAGCCCGGTCCCGTTGCCGGACGGCGAACTGGCCTGGCTGCAGCAACTGCCCCTCCCGTACACGAATGGCGAGGTCCTGGCGCGCCTGATCGCCGAGACCGACTGGCGCGAAGAGACGGTCCTGGTCTACGGCAAGCGCCATCTGCAGCCGCGCCTGAGCGCCTGGTATGGAGAGGCGGGCTACCGCTATTCCGGCCTCAGCCTGGCGCCGGCGCCCCTGACGCCCTTGCTGGAAACACTGCGCGGCGCGGTGCAGGACGTGACCGGCCACCACTTCAACAGCGTGCTGCTGAACTATTACCGCAACGGGCAGGACAGCATGGGCATGCACGCCGATGACGAAGCATCGCTAGGGCCGGCCCCGGTGATCGCCTCCCTCAGTTTTGGCGCCACCCGGACCTTTATCCTGCGTCACAAGCGCAGTAAACAGACGCTGAAAATGGACTTGAGCGACGGCAGCCTCTTACTGATGAGTGGTGGCACACAGATTCATTGGTTGCATGGCATCAATAAAACGGCCAAACCCGTCGGACCGCGTGTAAACCTAACTTTCAGGAAAATCATTTGATCAGAACGCTTCGGCGCGCATTGTGTTGCCATCTTTACTGACCGAAGGGTCATTTAGTTACATTTGATTACAGTTCTTACGACTTCGCCACGGATTTAATGTTTCGTCAGTGCTACATTGAACACATCGCGATTCACTGGGAATCGCGAACCAGAGAAAACGAAACAAGAAGAGGATTCGTGATGAAAAAGCTTATCGTTGCACTGATCGCCTCCGCCGCCGCCATCTCGGCAGCACAAGCTCAAGACACCCCGCGCGCCTATGTCGGCGTCGGCGTGGCGAGCGCAGACCACGAGAATTCGATCCCGGGCGCCGCTGGTGTGGACGCCGACGGCTACAAAGCTTCCGGCAAGATCTTCGCCGGCTATGACTTCAACCGCACCTGGGGAGTGGAAGCCGGTTACACCGATTTCCGCGATTCGAGCGTGAACTACCGCATCGGCAACGTGCCGGGCAATGGCGAGACCAAGGGCCACGCCGTCTACCTGGCTGGTAAGGCCAGCATGCCGATCAACGACCAGTTCACCGCCTACGCCAAGCTGGGCGTGACCCGCACCAAGAACGAACTGGAAACCGTGAATGCTTCGCTGAACCGCAGCGACAGCAAGACCGAAGCCTACGGCGCGCTGGGCGTGCAGTACGCGATTAACCAGAACGTTTCCCTGGTCGCCGAGTACGAGCGTTATGGCAAGACCAAAGACTTCGGCGCCAAGCCGAACGTCTGGACCATCGGCGCGAAGTACACCTTCTAAGCCGAGCGGCGCACTGCTCTAAAACCGGCGCGAAGTACACCTTCGCCGCCGGGTAGCACACTGCTCCAAACAACGTCGTCCCCGCGCAGGCGGGGACCCAAGTTCTGTTTGCGTGATCGTAGCGCATGCAAACTTGGGTCCCCGCCTTCGCGGGGACGACGTTGTTAAGGGTGGCGGAATTTCTAAGCCGAGCGACGCACTGCCCTGAAACCGGCGCGAAGTACACCTTCCACGCCGAGCAGCACACTGCTCCAAACAACGTCGTCCCCGCGCAGGCGGGGACCCAAGTTCTGTTTGTGTGATCGTAGCGCATACAAACTTGGGTCCCCGCCAAGGGGGCCGCCGAGGCCGGGGACGACGTTTTTGCGGGTAGCGGAATTTCTAAGCCGAGCGGTGCACTGCTCTGAAACCGGCGCGAAGTACACCTTCCACGCCGAACAGCGCAGTGCTCTGAAACCAGCGCGAAGTACACCTTCTACGCCGAGCAGCACACTGCTCCAAACAACGTCGTCCCCGCGCAGGCTGGGACCTGAGTTCTGTTTGCGTGATCGTAGCGCATGCAAACTTGGGTCCCCGCCTCCGCGGGGACGACGTCTTGGCGATAGCGGAATAGTTCGCTTACAGGCGCGCCAGCTGCAGCCCCTGCGGCCGCGTGATCCAGGGCGGCACAATCAGTTCGGCCTCCGGCTCGGCATGCCCCGCCGACAGGAAGCGGTGCAGCGACGACCACGGCCATTCCCCCGGTGCCCCGCAATGGCCGTGCCGCACCGCGTCGGTGTGCACCCAGTCCACCAGCTTGGCGTAATCCTCCTCGTCCTGCACCCGGTAATGCTTGTAGTGCCGCTCCCACAGCGCCCCTTCGCTGGTATCCGGCGCCCCCGCCTTGCGCAGCGCCTTGGAAAACGCAATCTTCACCGCCCGCCAGCGGCTCGAGCAGTCGTGGTCGCCCGGCGGCAGGGTCCAGATCGTGTGCGCGTGGTCCGGCAGCACCACCCAGGCATCAAGGTGGAAGGGCTTGCGCACGCGTGCCAGCCGCATGGCTTCGCTGAATGCGGAAATATGCTCGGTCAACAGGGAGCTCCCACGGTCGACAAGGCGCACCGTGAAAAAAAACGTCCCGCCCGGGACGCGGTTGTCGCGGTAATTTGTCATGGGTCCATTCAACGCCTGGCAGCCGCAGCGACGGCTAGGCAAGACGGGGCGAAAAGTATGTACAGTGCCCGTCCGCTTGCATTCTACACATGAAGTGGGATGGAGCCCGTTCCGTTTCCGCGCGTAAAAAAACCCGCCGCAACACAAGGCTGGGGCGGGTTTTCCCTTACGAAACAAAAGTTTACGTAGTGAGCGGTTTGTAGCGAATACGCTTCGGTTTCGCGCCTTCTTCGCCCAGGCGTTTCTTCTTGTCGGCTTCGTATTCCTGGTAGTTACCGTCGAAGAAGGTGACCTGCGAATTGCCTTCGAAGGCCAGGATGTGGGTCGCGATGCGGTCCAGGAACCAGCGGTCGTGCGAGATCACCATCACGCTGCCGGCGAATTCCAGCAGCGCGTCTTCCAGGGCGCGCAGGGTTTCCACGTCGAGGTCGTTCGACGGTTCGTCCAGCAGCAGCACGTTGCCGCCCTGCAGCAGGGTCTTGGCCAGGTGCAGGCGGCCGCGTTCGCCACCCGACAGGTTGCCCACGACCTTTTGCTGGTCGGCGCCCTTGAAGTTGAAGCGGCCCAGGTAGGCGCGCGAAGGCATCTCGAAGCGGCCCACGCTCAGCATGTCGGCGCCGCCGGTGACGTCCTCGAACACGGTCTTGTTGTTCGCCAGTTCGTCACGGCTCTGGTCCACCAACGAGACCTTGGCGGTCTTGCCGATCACGACTTCGCCGCTGTCCGGCTGTTCCTTGCCGGCGATCATCTTGAACAGGGTCGACTTACCGGCGCCGTTCGGACCGATGATGCCGACGATCGCGCCCGGCGGCACGGTGAAGGACAGGTTGTCGATCAGCAGGCGGTCGCCGAAGGCCTTGGTGACGTTCTTGAACTCGATGACTTCATTGCCCAGGCGCTCGGCCACCGGAATGAAGATTTCCTGGGTCTCGTTGCGCTTCTGGTATTCGTATTCGCTCAGCTCGTTGAAGCGGGCCAGACGCGCCTTGGACTTGGCCTGGCGCGCCTTCGGATTCTGGCGCGCCCATTCGAGTTCCTTGGCCAGCGCTTTCTGGCGCGCCGACTCGCTCGCTTCTTCCTGCTTCAGGCGTGCTTCCTTCTGCTCCAGCCAGGACGAGTAATTGCCCTTCCAGGGGATGCCGTGGCCGCGGTCCAGTTCCAGGATCCATTCGGCGGCGTTGTCGAGGAAGTAGCGGTCGTGGGTGATGCCCACCACGGTGCCCGGGAAGCGCAGCAGGAACTGCTCCAGCCACTCGACCGATTCGGCGTCCAGGTGGTTGGTGGGTTCGTCCAGCAGCAGCATGTCGGGCTTGGACAGCAGCAGCTTGCACAGCGCCACGCGGCGCTTCTCGCCGCCCGACAGCACGCCGATCTTCTGGTCCCAGGGCGGCAGGCGCAGGGCGTCGGCGGCCATTTCCATCTGCAGGTTCAGGTTGCCGCCATCGGCGGCGGCGATGATCGATTCGAGCCGCTCCTGCTCCTTGGCCAGGGCGTCGAAATCGGCGTCCGGTTCGGCGTAGGCGGCGTACACGGCTTCCAGCTTGGCCTGGGCCTCGAAGGCTTCGCCCAGGCCGCTTTCCACTTCCTGGCGCACGGTCTTTTCCGGGTCCAGCTGGGGTTCCTGCGGCAGGTAGCCGATGTTCAGGCCCGGCATCGGGCGCGCTTCGCCTTGGATGTCGGTGTCGATGCCGGCCATGATCTTGAGCAGGGTCGACTTGCCCGAGCCGTTCAGGCCCAGCACGCCGATCTTCGCGCCCGGGAAGAAGGAAAGCGAGATGTCTTTCAGGATCTGGCGTTTTGGCGGGACGATTTTGCCCACGCGGTTCATGGTATAGACGTAATTGGCCATGCTTTAACTCTGGTGTTGTTTAAGGTGCACAGGATACGACAGAACCCGCGCCCGACACAGGATTTCTTCGCGAAACCGCGTGCCGGGCGGGGCGGGATCAAGCTTTGGCGGCGCGCCTGCCGTGCAGCAGGCCTTCGCCGGCGTACAGCAGCAACGCGGCCCAGATCAGGACGAAGCCGATCAGGCGTTCGGCGTTGAAGGCTTCATGGAACAGCCACACGCCGAGCAGGAACTGGATCGAGGGCGACAGGTATTGCAGCAGGCCCAGGATCGACAGCGGAATCTTGCGCGCGCCGGTGGCGAACAGCAGCAGTGGAATGGCGGTAATCGGCCCGGCCGCGATCAGGAGCAGGCGCGTGGTGTCGGAGGGCGTGTTGACGAAGGCGTTCTCGCCCGTGTAGGTGAGCCAGCCGATGTAGGCGGCGGCCACCGGGAACAGCACCATGGTCTCGAAGGACAGGCCTTCGAGCGCGCCCAGGGCTGCGGTCTTGCGCAGCAGGCCGTAGCCACCGAAGGAGGCCGCCAGGAACAGCGCGATCCAGGGCACCGAGCCGGCCTGCCAGGTCAGCCAGGCCACGCCCAGCGCCGCCACCGCGATCGCGCCCCATTGCGCCGGGCGCATGCGTTCCTTGAGCAGCAGGTAGCCGAACATGATGTTCACCAGCGGGTTGATGAAGTAGCCGAGGCTGGCGTCGATCACGTGGCCGTTCTTGACCGCCCAGATATACACGAGCCAGTTGGCGCTGAGCAGGAAGGCCGAGGCCACGAAGCTGCCCAGCACGCGCGGGTCGCGCACCTGCTCCAGCCATTTCCACTGGCGGCGCAGGGCCAGCACGATCAGCAGGAAGCCGAGCGACCACAGCATGCGGTGGGCCAGGATCTGCATGGCTGGCACGTCGCCGATCGCGTGGAAGTAAATAGGGAAGAGCCCCCAGCACAGGAAGGCGGAGGCGGCGGACAGGATACCGGAGCGCATGGGAGGGGGGCGTAATTGCTAGAGCGACATTATCCCCCAATTGGATAGACCCTGCTGGCGCGGGCCGGTTTTACGCGGGTGTATGATGCAATACGAAATCTTCTTGCAATTTTCTTGTCCGTATTCTATGGTGCGCCGCACCAGAACAAAAGCATGGTGCAATCTTGACCCCTGAAAACAAGAAAAGCAGCCTGGCCGCACTCACCCTCGCCGCGGTCGGTATCGTCTACGGCGATATCGGCACCAGTCCTCTGTATACCCTGCGGGCCATTTTCGACGACGAACATGGCCTGCCGCTGACCACGCCGAACATCCTCGGCATCGTGTCCCTGATCTTCTGGAGCCTGACGATCATCGTCTCGCTCAAGTACGTGACCCTGGTTTTGCGCGCCGATAATAACGGCGAAGGCGGGATCATGGCCCTGATGGCGCTCGCCACCAATTCGGTGACGCGCGCTTCCAGCTGGCATTTCCCGCTGCTCGTGATCGGCGTGCTGGGCGCCACCATGTTCTATGGCGACAGCGTGATCACGCCCGCGATCTCGGTGCTGGGCGCGATCGAAGGCCTGGAGGTGGCAGCGCCCGGCATGTCGCACTACGTGGTGCCGATCGCGGTCGTGGTGCTGGTGGTCCTGTACAGCGTGCAGCGCCACGGCACCGCCGGCATCGGGCGCTTCTTCGGCCCCATCATGCTGGTCTGGTTCCTCGTCCTGGCGTCGATGGGCGTGGTCAACATCATCGAAGCGCCGGAGATCCTCACCGCCCTCAATCCCTGGCATGCGCTGCGCTTCATGCTGGAGAACAAGCTGCTGGCCTTCATCGCCCTCGGTGCGGTGGTCCTGGCGATCACCGGCGCCGAGGCCTTGTACGCCGACATGGGCCATTTCGGGCGCAAGCCGATCCGCATGGCCTGGTTCCTGATCGCCTTTCCGGCGCTGGCCCTGAACTACCTGGGCCAGGGCGGACTGCTGATCCACCAGCCGGACGCGGTCGAGAACCCCTTCTTCCACCAGCTCGGCACCTGGAGCGTGATCCCGCTGGTGATCCTGTCGACCATGGCCGCGGTGATCGCGTCCCAGGCCACGATCTCGGGCACTTATTCGATGACCAAGCAGGCGATCGCGCTGGGCCTGCTGCCGCGCATGCGCATCATGCACACCTCGGAAAGCGAGATCGGCCAGATCTACATCCCCGCCGTGAACTGGGCCCAGTTGTGCATCGTGCTGATCGCGGTGGTCGGCTTCGGTTCCTCGGACGAGCTGGCCGGCGCCTACGGCATCGCGGTGACCGCGACCATGATGGCGACCACCATCCTGACCTTCTTCGTGACCCGCTACCGCTGGCACCTGCCGCTGGTGGTCTGCCTGGGCGCCACCGGCTTCTTCCTGCTGATCGACATCATGCTGTTCTCGTCGACCACGCTGAAGCTCCTGCACGGCGGCTGGTTCCCGCTGCTGCTGGGCACGGTGCTGCTGACCCTGATGCTGACCTGGAAGCGCGGCCGCGAACTGGTGTTCGAGAACCTGGAAAAGCACGCGATCCCGCTCGAAGCCTTCATGGAATCGCTGTTCGTGGCCCCGCCCGTGCGCGTGCCCGGCACCGCGCTGTTCCTGCGCGGCGAGAGCGACGGCGTGCCGCACGCCTTGCTGCACAACCTGTCGCACAACAAGGTGCTGCACGAGCGCGTGGTCTTCCTGACCGTGCACATCCGCGAAGAGCCCTGGGTGGCGCCGGCCGAACAGGTCAGGATCGTGGAACTGGGCCACAACTGCTTCCAGCTGAACGTGCAGTACGGTTTCAAGGACGAGCCCGACATTCCCGGCATTCTGCGCCAGTGCGCCGACCTCGGCCTGGTGTTCGAGATGATGGAAACCTCCTTCTTCATTGCCCGCCAGACCGTGATCTCGACGCCGGGACGCGGCATGGCGCCGTGGCGCGAGCACCTGTACGTGATGATGTCGCGCAATGCCCGCACGGCGGCCGACTACTACCAGATTCCGCCCAACCGCGTCATCGAGCTGGGCACCCAGGTGGAGATCTAGCGCTTACAAATTGGTGACAAATTCCTCACAGTTTCATGGCATCAATGAGATAAGGTGTAAAGTTGCGTGTTGCAAATTTTTCCGCACCTTTTTTCGTCAAGGATTACCCATGAAATTGAAGCTTCCCCTGATCGCGGCCTTCGTCGCCGTCCTTGGTCTGACCGCCTGCGGCGGCGGCAGCGACTCCGGTGGCGGTGGTGGCAACGGCGTCGCCGTCAGCAGCCCGGCAACCCTGACCAAGACCGACAATACGGTCGGCACCGGCGCCGAGGCCGTCAACGGCGCGGTCGCCAGCCTGGACTACAGCCTGTGGCTGTACAACGAAGCCGCAGCCGACAAGAAGGGTTCGGCGATCCAAGCCAACAAGTTTACCTTTACCCTGGGCGCCAACCAGACCATCCCGGGCTTCGAGCAGGGCGTGCTGGGCATGAAGGTGGGCGGCAAGCGCACCATCCTGATTCCGGCCAGCCTGGCCTATGGCGCGACCGGCACCAGCGGCATTCCGCCGAATTCGGGCCTGGTGTATGAAGTGACCCTGACCAAGATCGAGACCGTGAGCAGCCCGGCTTCGCTGGTCAAGACCGACCTGGTGGTGGGCACCGGCGCCGAAGCCGTGGCCGGCAAGACCGCCGCGCTGAGCTTCAGCCTGTGGCTGTACGATGCCGCGGCCGCCGACAAGAAAGGCAAGCACATCCAGAACAACAACTTCACCTTCAAGCTGGGCAACAAGGAAGCGCTGGAAGGCTTCGAGCAGGGCGTGACCGGCATGCGTGCCGGCGGCAAGCGCTTGATCTACATCCCGGCCAGCCTGGGCTACGGTTCGGCCGGCGTGCCGGGTGTGGTGCCGGGCAATTCGGGTCTGGTGTATGAAGTGACGCTGAATACCGTCCAGTAAGCGAAACACCTTATCCACCGAAACACCGTCGTCCCCGCGCAGGCGGGGACCCAAGTTTGCAAGCGCATCGACAGCGCGAACAGAACTTGGGTCCCCGCCTTCGCGGGGACGACGTTTTTACGTTGCGGGATGACGTTCTTTGGCTAGGTCTCGGCGTCAGCGCAGCATGTCGATGTGCATGATCCCATCCTCGTCATACGGCGCCGAGACGGTCTGGAAGCCGAAGCTCTGGTAGAAGCTTTCCAGATACTGCTGCGCGCCGATGCGGATCCGATGCCCCGGGTAGAGGCTTTCCGCACATTCGATCCCGCGCGCCAGCAGCAGCCGGCCGGCGCCGGTGCCGCGCGCGGCCGGTGTGGTGATCACCCGGCCGAGCGACATCTCGGCATACTTGGCGCCCGGGGCAAGCACCCGCAGGTAGGCCGCCAGTTCGCGCTTGCCGTCCACGCTGCGCCAGCCGAGCAGGTGATGGGCGTCGAGGTCGTAACCGTCGATGTCCGGGTACAGACAGGTCTGCTCCAGGATGAAGACGTTCTGGCGCTGGGCCAGCACCTCGTACAGGTCTTTGTTGGAGAGGTCGGAAAAGCTGGAGAATTGCCAGTCGAGCATGGTGGGTCGGGATGGAAGTGAAGACTATTCGGTGGCGGTCTCGTAGCCTTCGAGCACATTGACCACGAAGACCGCCGATTCGTCCGCCTGCCCGCCTTCGAGGATGAAGGCGGTCGGCAGACCCAGGTGGGCGATGCGCTCGCCGATCCGCAGGAAGTCGCCGGCCTGCAGCCCGAACGCCGCGCCGCCGAAGGAGACCACCAGCGCCTCGGGCCGGAACATGGCCAACTTCACACAGGCCGATTCCAGCGCCGCGAACCATTGCGCGCTGCCCGCGTCCGCCGGCAGCGGGAGATTCATCGTCGCGCCCACGCCGGCCCCGGCCCCGGTTTCGCCGGCATGGCCGGTGTACCAGGGCCAGGCGCCGCGCGGGTCGCGGTGCACCGAGACGAACAGCACGTCGGCGCGGCCGTAGAAGATGGCCTGGGTGCCGTTGCCGTGGTGTTCATCGAGGTCGAGGATGGCGACCTTGGCCAGGCCGTCGTCCAGCAGGTGCTGGGCCGCCAGCGCCGCATTGTTCAGGAAGCAGCCGCCGCCGAAGAAATCCGGCCCCGCATGGTGGCCCGGCGGACGCGTCAGCGCGAAGCTGCCGCGTTCTCCCACGCGCAGCGCGTGGGCCGCGTTGACCGCGCAGTCGGCGCCGGTCTTGGCCGCCACCCAGGTGCCGGCGGTGATGGGCGTGAGGGTGTCGGTCGCGTACAGGCCGAGCCTGGCCGCGAAGTCCTCCGGCTCCACCCCGTCCTGCACCGGCTGGCGCGCCCAGACCGAGGGAAACAGCTCGCGCCCGGCATGCGCCGGGTCGAGCGCGGTCCAGGCGTTCCAGGCGCTGCGCAGGAAGTGCAGGTAGCGCGGGCCGTGCACCCGCTCGAGCGAGACCAGGGGCACGCCGTGCGGCGTGACGATGCGGCCCAGGCCACGCCGCTCGCATTCCTTCAGGACGCGTTCCGCCCGCCCGGGCTGTTCCAGGCAGGGCGCCGGCGCGCCGTCGCGCAGGATCTGGCGGCCGGCATGCTGGGCATGGTGCTCGTTGTAGAAGGTCAGCAAGGGCGGGGAAAGGCGGCTAGTGGTTGCCGCACAGTGTACTGCTGTTGTAGGCCGCGACGAATTCGTCGAAGCTGCCGGTGTCGGTGGCTTCGATGCGGGCCTGCTCGGCCAGCGAGGCAGCCGCCATCTCGTCGAACAGGCCGGCCTCGGCCGGCATCAGCGGGCTGTCGCGGAAGTTCGCCGCGTGCAGCTCGCTCTGGCGCAGGCCGAAGGCCGCGGCCGAGCCGAGGGCGCGCACTTCTTCCAGCACCCGCGCGGACGGGGTCAGCGCCGGGTCTTCGACCTTGGCCTTCTGGTGGCTCAGCGAGGTGGCGTGCACGCCGCTGTCGTTGTGGTCCTGGTCCAGCAGCTCGGCCACCGGGCGGATGCGCTCGATCAGCTCCAGCGCCCATTCCTTCAGCGGAACCTCGGCGCCGTCGCGGGTGAGGGTGAGGTCCGGACGGCGGCCTTCCTTCACGGTGCGCGCGAAGTTGCGCGCGTGGATCGCGCTGTCGTGGGCGCTGATCAGGGGGCTGTCGTCCAGCGCGCAGAACAGCAGGAAGGCGTCCAGGAAGCGGCCGGTCTCGAGCGAGACGCCGATCGGCTCGAAGGGGTCGACGTCGAGGCAGCGCACTTCGATGTACTGCACGCCGCGGTTGCACAGGGCCTGGACCGGACGCTCGCCGGTGCGGATCACGCGCTTGGGGCGGATGGTCGAATAGTATTCGTTCTCGATCTGCAGCACGTTGGTCGAGAGCTGGATCCACTCGCCGTCCTTCTTGGTGCCGATCGCGGCATAGGGCGCGTAGGGGCGGTTGACCGCGTCCATCAGGGTGGTGACGTAGCTTTCCAGGCTGTTCTCGTGCGGGCGCAGGCCGGCCTGGGCGTCGTTCTGGTAGCCCAGGTCGCTCATGCGCAGGCTGGTCGCGTAGGGCAGGTAGAGGGTGTCGTCGGACAGCCTTTCGAGGTTGTGCGGACGGCCGCGCAGGAAGCTGGTGGTCAGCGCCGGGGTGGCGCCGAACAGGTACATCAGCAGCCAGGAATAGCGGCGGAAATTGCGGATCATCGCAATATAGCTCTCGGACTGGAAGTCGCGCAGGGCGTTGCGGCGTTCCTCGGTGATGCCTTCGCTGGCCGCGAACACCTGCCACAGCTTCTCGGGCAGCGAGTAGTTGTAGTGGATGCCGGCGATGCACTGCATGGCCTTGCCGTAGCGCAGGGCCAGGCCGCGGCGGTAGACGTGCTTGAGCATGCCGATGTTGGACTTGCCGTACCAGGCGATCTCGATCTCTTCCTCGGACGGCAGTTCGCCCGGCATCGACACGCCCCACAGGATTTCGTCGCCAAGCTTGGAATAGGCGTAGCGGTGGATGGCGTCGAGGCGGTGCAGGGCCAGACCGATGTCGTGCTCGGCCGGGGTGATGAACTCCATCAGGGTTTCCGCGTAATCGGTGGTGATCTGCGGATGCGTCAGCGCCGAACCCAGCGCCACCGGGTGGGGGGTGCGGGCCAGGTGGCCTTGCCGGTCGACACGCAGGGTTTCGCGTTCGATGCCGCGCAGACCCTGGCCGAGCAGGGCGCGGTGGTCGTCGTCCTCGAGCAGGGCCATGCGGCGATTGAATTGGTTCGACACGGAGTTTCCTTTCTTATACTGCCAGTTCGGTGGTGCAGAGAGTAACCGAAAATCGGCAAGTCCGCCGAAGGCCCCTCAATCCTTGCCGAGCCCGGCGGCGGGCCTGGCTTGCGCGGCGATCCAGGCATCCACCTGGCGCTCCAGCAGAGGCAGGGGCAGGGCGCCGCTGCCCAGCAGCATGTCGTGAAAGCGGCGCAGATCGAAGCGCTTGCCCAGGGCTTTTGCCGCGCGGTTGCGCAGGGCCAGGATGCGCAGCTGGCCGGTGGTATAGGCCAGG
The DNA here is from genome assembly GCF_002007115.1 of Massilia sp. KIM. Taxonomy (NCBI): domain Bacteria; kingdom Pseudomonadati; phylum Pseudomonadota; class Betaproteobacteria; order Burkholderiales; family Oxalobacteraceae; genus Massilia; species Massilia sp. KIM. The sequence goes on from NZ_MVAD01000004.1 coordinate 318,381, forward strand.
GCCTGGGCCGGCTGGGCGATATAGCGCTCGACCTCGGCCTCGTTGTCGGCCGGCGGGTTGGCGGTGTTGGCGTTGAGGTAGTCGAGAGCCTGCTGGCGCGACCAGCCCAGGCTGTGGATGCCGGTGTCCACCACCAGGCGCGCGGCGCGCAACAGGCGTTCGTTGAGGTGGCCGAAACGCGAGAAGGGATCGCCGAAGAAACCCATTTCCGTTCCCAGGGTCTCGGCATAGGTGGCCCAGCCTTCGCCATAGGCCGCGATCCAGCCATGGCGGCGGAAGGCCGGCAGGTCGAGCTCGGCGGCGCGCGCCACCTGCAGATGGTGGCCGGGCAGACCCTCGTGCAAGGCGATGCTGTCCACCTGCCAGATCGGGCGCGCGCCCAGCTCGGCCAGGTTCACCACCAGGGCCGCGCTGCGCGTCTCGCTGCCGGCTTCGTAGTAGGCGGCCGGCTGGCCGGGGCCGTTGGCCGTCATCGGCTTGACCGCGAGACCGGCGGCGGGAGCGTTCGACACCACCAGCGGCAGCCGGTTCTCGGCGCGCGCCAGGGTGCGGCGGTAGCGGCCCAGCAGGCTGTCCGTGTCGCCGAAGAACAGGCGCGGATCGCTGCGCGCGAAGACCATGAACTTGTCCAGGCCGCCGCGGAACCCGGTGCGCGGCAACAGAGCCTGGACCTCGGCGCGCAGGCGCGCCACTTCCTTCAGGCCGAGCGCGTGGATTTCGGCCGGCGTCGATTCCAGGGTGGTGACCTGGCGCACCAGGGCCGCGTACCAGATCGCGCCGCCGGGCAGGCTTGAGGCGCCGATGCTGTCGCGCGCGGTGGGCACGTATTCGTTGCGCAGGAAAATTTCCAGGCGATGCAGGGCCGGTGCGGTGTAGGCGGCCAGCACTTCATTGCCCTGGGCCAGCAACTGCTCGCGCGTCTCGGGCGCGATGCTGGCGGGGATGCGCTTGAGCGGCGCGCCCACCGGGCCCTCGCGCAAGCCTTCGCGCAAGCCGCGCAGGGCGTCGGGAAGCTTGTGCAGGGCGACCCTGGGCACGGTCCAGCCGCCGCGCACGCCGGCGCGCAACTGTTCGATCAGGCCGTCGACCCAGGGCTGCACCGAGGCCATGCGGGCGATGTAGGCGCGATAGTCTTCCTCGGTCTGGAAAGGCATCTGGGCCACCAGGCGCGGCAGGGCCACGTGCGGGCCGTCCCAGCTGGTGAGGGGCAGGGGATCGAAGGGGGTGAGGGTCTTGACGGCCAGGCGCTGCTGCTTGTCGAACACGAAGACTTCCCAGGACAGGCGCAGCTGCCCGTCGAGCTCCTTCGGATCGATGGCGCGCGCCGCTTCCAGCATCTGGCGTTCGTGCTCGACCGCGGCGGCGCGGGCGGCCAGGCTGGTGTCGGTGAGCAGGGCGTTGTAGCGCGCGTCGCCCAGGCCGGTGGCGCGCTCGGGATGGCGGCGCAACTGCCATTGCCAGTCGCGCTCGAACAATTCCTTGGCCTGCTCGGCGGGGCTGGGCGTGGAGGCGGCCGGGGCCGGCGCAACGGCGCTGCAGGCAATGGGAACGAACAGGACGAGAGAGGCGATCAGGCGGCGCATGCCGTCCTGCCGTCCGCCGAACCATGCCACCACCGTCGTTCCGGCGAAGGCCGGAACCCAAGTTTCGCTGCACAGCTGCGCAGACAAACTTGGGTTCCGGCCTTCGCCGGAACGACGTGCTTCAGCTAACTGGACGTTGTCGTGGCGCATGCTGTCATTCTAACAAGACGCGCCAGGGCGGCGCGTCCGTCAGGCGGCCAGGCGTCCGCCACTGACCCGCTCGATGCCGGCCAGGTCGCGCCAGCTCTGCACGTCGATGAAACCGCGCGCCGCCAGCAGCTCGCGCACCGCCTCGGCCTGGTCGTAGCCGTGCTCGAGCAGCAGCCAGCCGCCCGGCGCCAGGTGGGCCGGGGCGCCGGCGACGATGATGCGCAGGGCCGACAGGCCGTCGGCATGGTCGGTCAGGGCGCCCACCGGCTCGAAGCGCAGGTCGCCTTCGCCCAGGTGGCGGTCGCCGGCCGCGATGTAGGGTGGGTTGGAAGCGATCAGCTCGAAGGTCTCGCCGGCCACCGCGCCATACCAGTCGCTGTGCAGGAAGCGCACGCGGGCCCCGTTGGCGGCGGCGTTGGCCTGCGCCGCGGCCAGCGCGGCCTCGCTCAGGTCGAGGGCGGTGACCTCGGCGTCCGGGCGGGTGTGGGCCACCGCGACCGCGATCGCGCCGCTGCCGGTGCCCATGTCGAGCAGGCGCGCGCGCTGGGGCAGGCGCTCGATCGCCAGTTCCACGATCAGTTCGGTGTCGGGGCGGGGGATCAGGACCGCCGGGTCGACCCGGAAGGGCAGGCCGAAGAATTCGCGTTCGCCGACGATGTAGGCGATCGGCTCGCCGTCGAGGCGGCGCTGCACCAGGCCGGCGAGATGCCGGGCTTCCTCGTCGGTGAGCGCACGCTCCGCCTGGGTGATCAGGGCCGTGCGCGGCAGGCCCAGGGCGTGGCAGAGCAGGATCCGGTTTTCCAGCGGATCGAGGGGCAGGGCGCGCTGCAGCTGCCCCAGGGTGGCGCCGGCCTCGATCATGCGCGCTTGCGCAGCAGGACCCAGGCCAGCAGCACGGTCAGCACCACGAACCAGACCGCCGACCAGTGCGGAATCGCCAGGCCCAGCACGTTGTCGGTGGCGCCTTCGCACAGGCCGTCGGCGCGGAACAGGCCGGGCAGCAGGGTCGCGGTCGGGATCTTGTTCAGCATGGTCTCCATCGGATCGATGCCGCAGGTGAAGCCCGGGTTGGCGATCACGTACAGGTGCTTGCCGACCGTGACCAGCCCGCCGATGGCCGCCAGCAGGGCCACCAGCGCCGCCGCCCGGATCTTGCCGCTGATCGCGCCCACCAGGGCCGCCAGGCCGATGCCGAGGAAGGCATAGCGCTGGATCACGCACAGCGGGCAGGGCAGCATGTGCAGGATGTGCTGCAGGTAGAGGGCGAAGGCGATCAGGGCGAAGGAAATCGACGCGATGGCGAACAGGACCTGGCGGGAAGTGAACATGCGGTTTTTCTCTGGATCGTTATTCAGGACGAGGATCGGGGCATTCTCGCACGAAGTGGGCGGGTCCGCTGCCGGGCATTTTCAGCCTGGCAACTTAACCTTTGCTTAACACCCTGGCGCTCAATCGCCCAGTGCGGCCAGCAGCTCGGCCTGGTGCTCGGTGACCAGGGCATTGACCAGTTCCGCCAGGTCGCCGTCCATGATGAAGTCCAGCTTGTACAGGGTGAGGTTGATGCGGTGGTCGGTCAGGCGCCCCTGCGGGAAGTTGTAGGTGCGGATGCGCTCGCTGCGGTCGCCCGAGCCGATCAGGCTCTTGCGGGTCGCGGCTTCCTTCGACTGCTGCTCGCGCAACTGGGCGTCCTTGAGGCGCGCCGCCAGCACCTTGAGGGCCTGGGCCTTGTTCTTGTGCTGGCTGCGGTCGTCCTGGCATTCCACCACCAGGCCGGTCGGCAGGTGGGTGATGCGCACCGCCGAGTCGGTCTTGTTGATGTGCTGGCCGCCGGCGCCCGAGGCGCGGAAGGTGTCGATGCGCAGGTCGGCCGGGTTGATGTTCACGTCCTCGACCTCGTCGGCCTCGGGCATCACCGCCACCGTGCAGGCCGAGGTGTGGATCCGGCCCTGGGTCTCGGTGGCCGGCACCCGCTGCACGCGGTGGCCGCCCGACTCGAACTTGAGCTTGGAATACACGCCGTTGCCGATGATGCGCACGATGACCTCGCGGTAGCCGCCCAGGTCCGAAGGCGATTCCGACACCACCTCGACCTGCCAGCGGTTGCGCTCGGCGAAGCGGGTGTACATGCGCAGCAGGTCGCCGGCGAACAGGGCCGATTCGTCGCCGCCGGTGCCGGCGCGGATCTCGAGGAAGATGTTGCGCTCGTCGTTGGCGTCCTTGGGCAGCAGCATTTTCTGCAGTTCGAGTTCCAGCGCGGCCAGGCGGTCCTTGGCGCTGTCGATTTCCTCCTGGGCGAATTCCTTCATCTCCGGGTCGCCCAGCAGCTCCTGGGCGGCGGCGATGTCGCCCAGCGCGCCCTGGTACTGGCGGTACAGCGCCACCAGCGGCGACAGCTCGGCGTGCTCGCGGGTGAGCTTGCGGTAGTTGTCCATGTTCGCGGTGGCGTCCTGGGACATCAGGAGTTCGTCCAGCTCGACGAGGCGGTTGGCAAGTTGGTCCAGCTTGGCCAGCATGGAAGGTTTCATACGGAAATCCCGGAACAAGAATCGAATCGGATGGCCGCGCGGGCGGCCGCAGGAGGACGTGCCGGCACTGGGCCAGGCAGGAGCGAAGGGCCGCTAACGGCGGCCGCGGAACAACTGGGGCAGCAGGGCGGCCAGGCGGGCGCGCTCGTCGCCCTGGGCGTGGTGCAGGGCCTGTTGCGGGCCGTGCAGGAACTTGGCGGTCAGTCCCCTGGACAGGGCGTCGAGCACCGCTTCGGGGTCGTCGCCGCGCGCGAGCAGTTTGCGGGCGCGCTCCAGCTCGGCCATGCGCAGGGCTTCGCTCGATTCGTGCAGGTCGCGGATCACCGGCACCATGGCGCGGTCGCCGACCCAGTGCATGAAGGACTGGACGCGGGCATCGATGATGGCCTCGGCCTGCTTGACGGCGGCCTGGCGGTTTTCCATGCCGGCCTGCACCACCTGGGCCAAGTCGTCCACCGTATACAGGAAGACGTCGTCGAGGCGCGCGACTTCCGGCTCGATGTCGCGCGGCACGGCCAGGTCGACCATGAAGATGGGGCGGTGGCGGCGCGCCTTGACCGCGCGTTCCACCAGGCCCAGGCCGATCAGCGGCAGGGTCGAGGCGGTGCAGGACACCACGATGTCGAACTTGTGCAGCTGCTCCGGCAGGTCGGCCAGGCGGATCGCCTTGCCGTTGTAGCGGGCCGCCAGCGCCTCGCCGCGCTCCATGGTGCGGTTGGCGATGGTGATGGACTTCGGATTCTGGGCCGCGAAGTGGGCTGCGCACAGCTCGATCATCTCGCCGGCGCCGATGAACAGCACATGCTGGTCGGCGATGCGGTCGAAGATGCGGTGCGACAGGCGCACGGCGGCGGCGGCCATCGAGACGCTGTGGGCGCCGATCTCGGTGGTGCTGCGCACCTCCTTGGCCACCGCGAAAGTGCGCTGGAACAGCTGGTGCAGGTAGGTTCCCAGGCCGCCGGCTTCCTCGGCGGTGCGCACCGCGTCCTTCAGTTGGCCGAGGATCTGGGCTTCTCCCAGCACCATCGAATCGAGGCCCGAGGCCACGCGGAAGGCGTGGCGCACGGCGTCGTGCTGGGGCAGCAGGTAGAGGTGGGGGCGCAGCTCGGCGTAGTTGAGCGCATGATAATGCGCCAGGAACTGGGCCGAGGCGTCGAGGGGATTCGGCAGGTTGCTCGCGGCGTAGAGCTCGGTGCGGTTGCAGGTCGACAGGATGGCGGCCTCTTCGCCGCCGGCCGAGCCCTGGCGCGCGAACCAGGCGCGCGCGTCCTGGACCGCCTTGCCGAGCTGCTCAGGCCCAAGCGCCAGTTGCTCGCGCAGCGAGACCGGTGCGGTGGTGTGGTTCAGGCCGACGGCGAGCAGTTGCATTCTGGGACGGGGTCAACAGGTATGCACCCATTATACCCTTGCGTGAGAAGGGTTTCAGGGGAGACCCCCAAAAGCAGGGTCAGGCGCCCAGCTTCTCCAGGCGATAGCCGTAGGAATACACCGGCACCAGGCGGAAGCCGTTTTCCGGGCGCAGGTGCAGCTTGTTGCGCACCCGCGAGACGTGGGTGTCCATGGTGCGCGAGGGCACGTCGCTGTCGCGGACCCAGACCGACTCGTGGATGTAGGCGCGCGAGAGGGGGCGGCCGATGTTACGGAAGAACAGCAGGGCGAGCGAGAATTCCTTCTGGGTCACGTCGATCACCGAGCCGTCCTTGAGCAGGCGGCCAGGGCGGGTTTCGAAGACGTAGGGACCGAATTGCAGCTGTTCGGCGCTGTTTTGCGACGGATAGGCGCGGCGCAGCAGGGCCGAGATGCGCGCCACCAGCTCGCCGCGGCGCAGCGGCTTGACCAGGTAGTCGTCGGCGCCGGCGGTCACGCCCTCGATGATGTCGTCCTCGGCGTTATTCCCGACCAGGAAGACGATGGGCGCGTTGGCGACCAGTTTTTCCTTGGCGCGACGCACGACTTCGGCGCCTTCCATGTCAGGCACGTTCCAGTCCAGGATCAGCAGGTCCGCACTGTCCTTGCGCAACTGCCCGAGCAGTTCCTTGGCGCTGTCGTAGGATTGGCAGCTGTGGCCAGCAGCACTGAGGACCTGGCAAATCAGGTCTGCCTGGGAACGGTCTTGCTCGAGGACGGCGATCTTCATGTTGACGCTTTTAAAAGGTTGACCTTGTAGGAAGTGTCCTACAAGGTTAAACCAAATATATCAGACTTTCACAAAATAGTGCTACTGGTAAAGACGGAATTTACAATCCCACTTGTCATTTGTTGTGTGAAAGGGACCACCGACCAGTTTTTACAGTGCGCGTAGAGTGAAACCCATGCTCTCTACATAGATACAGCGAGGTAAGGACATGTTGTTTCGACGCAAAACTACCGTGGACGAATCGGACCGCGTACCGGTCAGCGGGGCGGAGATCGAACGCGCGCGCGAACGCTGCCTGCGCATGGTGAAAAAACGCGCCGCCATCTCGGCCGGCGTGGCGGTGGTGCCGATCCCCGGCATGGACGTGCTGTCCGACCTGACCACCTTCGCCGTGCTGGTGGAGGAGGTCAACAAGGAATTCGGTTTGACCCAGAAGCAGATCGAGAAGTTGCACCCGCGCCTGCGCGTGATCGCCTACCAGGCTGCGGCCTCGGTCGGCGGCATGCTCGTCGGCAAATTTGTGACACGGGGGCTGGTGCTGCGCCTGTTCAAGCGTTCGGGCGCCAAGATCGCGGCCAAGACCACGGCCAAGATGGTGCCGCTGGCCGGCCAGATCGCCGCGGCGGGCATCAGCTTCATGCTGTTCAAGAAGATGGGCGAGCAGCACGTGGAAGCCTGCGCCCAGGTGGCGCGCGAACTGGAAGCGGCCGCCGCGCAGGACCCGGAGGCCGGCACGGCGGCGATGGTGGAGCTGGCCAAGACGGAGAGTGCGGGAGCGCCGCCGGTCCCCGTGATGTAAGCCCGGTTCAATCGACTTTCGGGAAGTCGAGCACCGTATCGTTGATGCGGTTGAACAGGTTGGTCAGGGTGATCGCCGCGATCGCGAGGGTGGTGTCGACGATCTGGGCGTCGGTGACGCCGGCCGCCTTGACCGCCTGCACGGCGGCGGCGTCGACGGTGCCGGTGGTGGTTACCAGATTGCGGGCGAACGCGGCGAGCGCGTCTTCGCGGGCATTGCCGGTCGCCTCGCCCTTGCGCACGCCGACCATGGACTCAGGGCTCAGGCCGGCCATCTTGCCCATCAGGGTGTGGGCGGCGACGCAGTAGTCGCAACCGTTGGTTTCGCTGACGGCCAGCTTGATCACCTCGACGTCGCGCGCCGACAGGGTCGATTTCTTCAGGTTGGCGTCCAGGGTCAGGGCCGATTCGAGGGTGACCGGGCTGTTGCTGCCGATGTCGCGGTAGGCGTTCGGGACCTTGCCGATCGCGCCCTTGATGGCGGTGAACAGTTGGGCGGCGGCGCCGGTGGCGTCCGAGACGGGTTGCGAGTAGAGACGGGTCATGATGAGCTCCTTGTAGTGTGTCGTTGGGTTAGATGGCTGACTGTTTGTGTAGCAGCCATGGACACAGTATAGGGAGCGGGGGTGATACCTTGAATGCTCGTAAGCGGCGATGATTTGCTTGATCGTCTCAGGCGATGTGGGCGCTGCGCGACTATAAAAGAGCACCGCTAACGCAAAAACGTCGTCCCCGCGAAGGCGGGGACCCAAGTTTGCATGCGCTGCCACAGCGCTTAACTTGGGTCCCCGCCTGCGCGGGGACGACGGTTTGCTAGCTAATTAAAACAGCAGCTATTACGCAGCTCAAGCGTCCGGCAACACCACATTCACATCGAGCACCTCCAGGTTGCCCTGGCGGTCGAGCGAGATCTTGATGTCGTCCGGGTTGACCTTGGCGTATTTCGAAATCACCTCGATCAGCTCGCGATGCAGGGCCGGCAGGAAGTCCGGGCCCGTGCGGCTGTTGCGCTCGCGGGCGATGATGATCTGCAGGCGTTCCTTGGCAGCTGTCGCGCTCTTCTTTTTCTCGGGGAAGAGGAAGTTAAGTAGTGCCATCACCTAGCTCCGAAAATGCGCTGCAGCAGCCCGGGTTTCTCGTAGTTCGTGAAGCGCAGCGGGCGGTCTTCGCCCAGGAAGCGGGCCACCACGTCCTCGTAGGCTTCCGCCACGTCGGTACCCTTGAAATGGATCGCCGGATTGCCCTGGTTCGAGGCGTGCAGCACCGATTCCGATTCCGGAATGATGCCCAGCAGCGGAATGCGCAGGATTTCCTGGACGTCCTGGTAGGACAGCATTTCGTCGGCTTCGACGCGCTTGGGCGAATAACGGGTGATCAGGAGATGCTCCTTGACCGGCTCCGAACCGCTCTGGGCTCGGCGCGACTTGGCCTGCAGGATGCCCAGGATGCGGTCGGAGTCGCGCACCGAAGAGACTTCCGGGTTGGTCACGATCAGCGCCTCGTCCGCGAAGGTCAGGGCCATCAGCGCGCCGTGCTCGATGCCGGCCGGCGAGTCGCAGATGATGAACTCGAAGCCCATCTGGACCAGCTCGTTCAGCACGCGTTCGACGCCTTCTTCGCTCAGGGCGTCCTTGTCGCGGGTCTGCGAGGCCGGCAGGATGAACAGGTTGTCGCAGTGCTTGTCCTTGATCAGCGCCTGGTGCAGGGTCGCTTCGCCGTTGACGACGTTGATCAGGTCATAGACCACGCGGCGCTCGCAGCCCATGATCAGGTCGAGGTTGCGCAGGCCGACGTCGAAATCGATCACCGCGGTCTTGTGGCCGCGGATCGCCAGCCCGGTCGAGAAGCTCGCGCTGGAAGTCGTCTTGCCCACACCGCCCTTGCCGGACGTCACAACAATAATTCTTGCCACAAATAGGTCCTTTACAAAATTCCGTCAAATCGGGTTCAGGCGCGCGAGGGCGCCAGCGCCAGCGACTGGATGTCGATCCGGTCGCCGACCAGCCGGATCTGGGCCGGCTGGCGCGACATCTCGTTGGGGAAGCCTTCGTCGAAGGTCCGGTACACGCCGGCGATCGACACCAGCTCGGGTTGCATCGAGAGCGCGAAGATACGCGCGTTCGGGTTGCCGTCTGCGCCCGCCAGCGCACGTCCGTTGAGCGGCGCGTACACGTGGATGCTGCCGTCGGCAATGATTTCCGCGCCATTGTTCACCACCGCGGTGATGATCAGGTCGGTGCCCCGCGCATAAATGCGCTGGCCGGCCCGCACCGGGGTGTCGACGATCATGGCCAGCGGCGCCGGCGCCGGCGCCGGCGCCGGTGCCGCGGCGGGCGCGGGAGCCGGTTCCGGGGCGGGGGCGGGTGCGGGTGCGGGGACCGGAGCAGGGGCGGGCGGCTGGGCCGCGCTCTCTGGGGCGCGCACGCCGCTCGAACCGTCGTCCAGCGCCAGGCCATGGGCGCGGATCCTGTCCACCATCGCCGGGCTGGCGCCACGCACCGCCACCGCGTTCAGGCGGTATTTCTTGAGCAGGCCCACCAGGGCCGGCCAGTCGATGGCCGGCGCCTCGTGCGCGATCGCGGCCACGTCGATGACCGCGAACTCGTCCTCGAAGAAGTCCGACACCCCGCCGGTCATCTGCGCCAGGGCCGCATCGATGGCCACGGGATCGGCCGAGTGCAGGATCGTCGAGATGGCGACGACCGTGGAGATCTTGATTTCGATGGGCAGCGTGGTTTTCGGCATAAAAACGGGTGTGGTTGGCCTTGCGCCCGTGCATTCTACTGTGAAATTTACAGAAAAGGACAAGAACACGCACATCATTCCTGCTGGAAATTGACCCTTTGGCAGCACGTAAAAATAAGACGTTCGTTCTGTTGAAATACAGCTTGAACTCGGTTGTATTCTGTGAATTAACTGATAAGATTGATTTTGCTCAAACATTGGTAGAGCACGGAACGTAAGATGCTTGGGTTTCAGCGCCTCTGACGCCGTCAGGGGCCGTCTCGACAATACCGGCCGAGGAGGCCGGCAGAACGGAGCTTGTCATGGAAGATGTAGTCATCGTGGCCGCCGGCCGCACCGCAGTCGGCAAATTCGGCGGCACGCTCGCCAAGATCCCCGCCGCCGAGCTGGGGGCGCAAGTGATCCGGCACCTGCTGGGCAAGACGGGCATCGATCCCGCCACCGTCAGCGAAGTCATCATGGGCCAGGTCCTCACCGCCGGCGTCGGCCAGAACCCGGCGCGCCAGGCCGCGCTCAAGAGCGGCCTGCCCGACATGGTCCCGGCCTACACCATCAACAAGGTTTGCGGCAGCGGCCTGAAGGCCACCCATCTCGCCACCCAGGCGATCCGCTGCGGCGACGCCAGCATCGTCATCGCCGGCGGCCAGGAAAACATGAGCGCCTCGCCGCACGTGCTGGCCGGCTCGCGCGACGGCTTCCGCATGGGCGACGCCAAGCTGGTCGACACGATGATCGTCGACGGCCTGTGGGACGTCTACAACCAGTACCACATGGGCGTCACCGCCGAGAACGTCGCGCGCAAGTACGAGATCTCGCGCGCCGAACAGGACGAATTCGCGCTGCAGTCGCAGCTGAAGGCCGAGGCGGCCCAGAAGGCAGGCCGCTTCAAGGACGAGATCATCCCGATCGAGATCCCGTCCAAGAAGGGCCCGACCGTGTTCGACACCGACGAGTATCCGAAGCACGGCACCACCCTCGAAGCCCTGTCCAGCCTGCGCCCCGCCTTCAACAAGGAGGGCACTGTCACCGCCGGCAACGCCTCCGGCCTGAACGACGGCGCCGCCGCCGTCATCATGATGAGCGCCTCCAAGGCGCGCGAACTGGGCCTGACCCCGCTGGCGCGCATCAAGGCCTATTCCTCGGCCGGCCTCGACCCGTCGATCATGGGCATGGGCCCGGTCTCGGCCTCGCGCCTGTGCCTGCAGAAGGCCGGCTGGCGCCACGAAGACGTGGACCTGATGGAAATCAACGAAGCCTTCGCCGCCCAGGCCGTCGCCGTCAACAAGGAAATGGGCTGGGACACCTCCAAGATCAACGTGAACGGCGGCGCGATCGCGCTGGGCCACCCTATCGGCGCCTCGGGCTGCCGCGTGCTGGTCACCCTGCTGCACGAAATGCAACGCCGCGACGCCAAGCGCGGCCTGGCCAGCCTGTGCATCGGCGGCGGCATGGGCGTGGCGCTGGCGGTCGAACGCGACTGAGAATCACCCGTAACACGGCAGTGACGTACTGGCAGTAACGTACTTTGCGGTAGCGTACTTAATAACTGGAGAAGACAATGGCTAGAGTAGCATTAGTGACGGGCGGCATGGGCGGTCTGGGCGAAGCGGTGTGCATCAAGCTGGCTGCCCTCGGATACACGGTCGTTACTACTTTTTCCCCGGGCAGCAAGAAGGCCGATACCTGGCTGAGCAGCATGCGCGAGCAGGGCTATGACTTCAAGGCCTATGCCTGCGACGTGTCGGACTACGACTCGGCCCAGGAGTGCGTGCGCCAGGTGGTGCAGGACGTCGGCCCGGTCGACGTGCTGGTCAACAATGCCGGCATCACCCGCGACATGACCTTCAAGAAGATGGACAAGGTCAACTGGGATGCGGTCATGAAGACCAATCTGGACTCGGTCTTCAACATGACCAAGCCGGTTTGCGACGGCATGGTCGAGCGTGGCTGGGGCCGCATCATCAACATCTCGTCGGTGAACGGCCAGAAGGGCGCTTTCGGCCAGACCAACTACTCGGCGGCCAAGGCCGGCATGCACGGCTTCACCAAGGCGCTGGCGCTGGAAGTGGCGCGCAAGGGCGTGACCGTGAACACCATCTCGCCGGGCTACATCGGCACCAAGATGGTGATGGACATCCCGAGCGAAGTCCTGGAAACCAAGATCATCCCGCAGATTCCGATGGGCCGCCTGGGCAAGCCGGAAGAAGTGGCTGGCCTGGTGGCCTACCTGTCCTCGGACGAGGCGGCATTCGTTACCGGCGCCAACATCGCCATCAACGGCGGCCAGCACATGTCCTGAGGCTGGTCCGGCAGGCGTCGCTTCGGCGGCGCCGCCATCCTGTTGGCTCACCCACGTCGTTCCCGCGCAGGCGGGAACCCAAGTCCGATGCGTTTCGTCAGCGCATGCAAACCTTGGGTTCCCGCCTTCGCGGGAACGACGTTTTGGCGCAGCCTTTTGGGGCAGCCTATTGGGGCAGCCTTATGGGGCAGCTTTTCGGGGCAGCCACTTAATTGATAGCAGCTTGCACGCAGCAATTTCCAGATCATGAACGCTCTACCCCACGGCGGCCTTGCCCTCTCCGACCTCGACGAACAACTCCTGCTCCCCGGCACCAAGGGCCTGCCCCTGCGCGAATCCCTGCGCCAGGGCGCCATCGGCGTCCAGGGCTGGAATGTGCTGCGCGCCGACACCAGCTTCCCGGTCGCCGTGCTCAAGGACTCCGCCCTGCGCCACAACCTCGACTGGATGCGCCGCTTCTGCGAACGGCACCGGGTGACCCTCGCCCCGCACGGCAAGACCACCATGAGCCCCCAGCTGTTCGGCGCCCAGCTCGCCAACGGCGCCTGGGGCATCACCCTGGCCACCGCCACCCAGGTCCAGGTCGCGCACCGCTTCGGCGTGCGCCGCGTGCTGCTGGCCAACCAGCTGGTCGCGCCCGCCGACATCGCCGCCGTGCTGTCCCTGCTGCACGAAGATCCGGACTTCGACTGCATCGTGCTGGCCGATTCCCCGGCCGGCGCCGAGCGCCTCGCCAAGGCCGTCCAGGCGCAGCGCCTGGCGCGGCCGCTGCCGGTGCTGGTCGAGCTCGGCCTGGCCGGCAAGCGCGCCGGCTGCCGCACGCCTGACGCCGCGCTGGCGCTGGCGCGCCAGGTGGCCGCCCTCGAGGGCCTGGTGCTGGCCGGCTTCGAGGGTTACGAAGGCCTGCTGGCGACCGAGGACCGCGAGGCCGACGTGCGCGCGGTGAACGCCTTCCTCGAGCAACTGGTCGCTCTGGTGCGCGCGGCCGACGGCGAGCGCCTGTTCGGCGCCGCCGAGATCCTGCTCTCGGCCGGTGGCTCGTCCTATTTCGACCTGGTGGCGCGCGGCTTCGCGGCCGTGGATGGCTTGTCGCGCCCGGTACGCGCCGTGCTGCGCAGCGGCTGCTACCTGACATCGGACCACGGCACCTATCTGCGCCACACGGCGGAGATCGAGGCGCGCGAGCACAGCCAGGAGGAAGGCCTGCGCCCGGCGCTGGAAGTCTGGAGCATGGTGCAGTCGCGTCCCGAGCCGACCCTCGCGATCCTGACCATGGGCAAGCGCGACGCCTCCTACGACGCCGACCTGCCGGTCCCGCTCGCCACCCATCGTCCCGGGGGCGAGGCCGCCGCACCCACCCCGCTGCCGCCGGGCTGCGCCATCGTCAAGCTCAACGACCAGCACGCCTACCTGCGCCTGCCGGAAGGCGACCCCATCTGCGAGTCGCTGGCGGTGGGCGACCTGGTCGGCTGCGGCATCTCGCATCCCTGCACCACCTTCGACAAGTGGCAGTTGCTGCTGGCGGTGGACGACGCCTACACGGTGCGCTACGCGCTCAACACCTTCTTCTGAAACGGCAGGGCGGTAGGCTACAATCGGTTCCTGACCCATTGAAGACCGCCGCCATGCCCGTCACGCCGCCCTCGCTGTTCCCGCCGATCCAACCCATCCGCCACGGCATGCTCGCCGTCGACGAGCTGCACACGATCTATTGGGAAGAGGTCGGCAACCCCGAGGGCATCCCGGTGGTGTTCCTGCACGGCGGGCCGGGCGCCGGCCTGTCGCCCCAGCACCGCCGCTTCTTCGATCCGCGCACCTACCGCGTAATCCTGTTCGACCAGCGCGGCGCCGGCAAGTCGACCCCCTTGGGCGAATGGCGCAACAACACCACCCAGCTCCTGATCGAGGACATCGAGCGTCTGCGCGTGAAATTCGGCATCGAGCGCTGGCTGGTGTTCGGCGGCTCCTGGGGCTCGACCCTGGCGCTGGCCTACGGCCAGGCCCATCCCGAGCGCTGCCTCGGCTTCGTGCTGCGCGGGATCTTCCTGTGCACCAAGGCCGAAGTCGAGTGGTTCATCGAGGGCGTGCGCTGGTTCTACCCCGAGCTGTACGAGGAATTCCGGGCCCCGATCCCGGAGGAGGAGCGCGGCGACCTGCTGGGCGCCTATGCGCGCCGCCTGCTGTGCCAGGACCCCGAGGTCTACTGGCCGGCCGCGCGCGCCTGGAGCCGCTTCGAGGGCCGGCGCGTGTTCCTGCTGCCCCAGCCCGAGGAAGTCTCGTCCGACACCCTCGACCTGGGCGTGGGCCGGCTCGAATCGCACTACATGCTGCACGGCGCCTTCCTCGAGGAAGACCAGCTGGTGCGCGAGGTCGGCCGGATCGCCCACCTGCCGGCCGTGATCGTCCAGGGCCGCTACGACGTGATCTGCCCGCCGCTCTCGGCCCACCGCCTGCACGCGGCCTGGCCCGGCGCCAAACTGCACATGATTCCAGATGCCGGCCATGGCGCGCTCGAGACTGGCATCGCGGGCGCCCTGGTGGCGGCCACCGAGAGCTTCAAGCGCCACGGCCGCTTCGATTGACGGCAGGAAGAGGCGGCTCGAACGGGCGGGCTGCTACACTAGCGGCAAGACACAAGCACAACAACTCCAACGTGTTCCCATGAATATCCAGATCAGCGACATCGGCCATGTCATCCAGCTGGCGATCGCGCCCGTCTTCCTGCTCACCGGCGTGGCGACCAAGCTCACGGTCCTGACCAATCGCCTGGCGCGCATCATCGACCGCACCCGCGTGCTCGAAGACCGGCTCAAGGTCAGCCCCAACGGCGAATACGCGGCCGAACTGGAAACCCTGTACCAGCGCTCGCACCTGATCAACTACGCGATCACCTCCAGCACCGCCTGCGGCCTGCTGGTGTGCGTGGTCATCGCCATGCTGTTCCTGGGAGACACCACCAACCTGCCGCTCGACCAGTACATCGCCGCCTGCTTCGTGTTCGCGATGCTGGGCCTGATCAGCAGCTTCATTTATTTCCTGCGCGAGATCTTCATCGCCTCGCGCTTCATGCGCCAGCAGCACCTGCAGTCGCTGACCCAGCAGGTCCGCTAGCGCATCTTCGAAAGTATTTATGCACGACTACCAACGTCCCCCGACCCTGCACCGTTACGCGCTGCGCGCCGACCTGGAGAACGCGCTGCGCGCGGGCCAGTTCCGCCTGGAGCCGGCCGGCGGCTTCCTGACCCTGTCGTTTTCCACGGTCTGGGACAAGCGCCTGTTCGACGTCCTGGCCCCGGCCGACGCCTGCCTGGTGATCCACAACACCGAGGAATTCGGCGAGCGCCTGCACCGCGCGGTGCAGCGCCTGCTGCCCAACTGGGCCGGCATCGACGGCCCGGTCGAATACGGCGCTCGTTCGCGCCTGGGCTCGGCCTTCTCCAAGAGCGCGGCCCATTCGCGCGAAAAGGAATGGCAGTTCGCCTGGCGCTCGCTGTCGCCCAATGCCAGCCTGCACCCGGTCACGGTCAGCATCGGCAACATCGAGAGCTTCGCCGAGCTGCGCGACCGCGAAAGCCACCTGGCCTGACCCAGCTCCGGGCGGGCGACCGCCCGGGCCCCGTACTACTTTAGAAACACGGCTCCACGAAATCACGGTGTAATGCCGTGATGACTGCTACCGCCTATCCCCACCTGCTCGCCCCGCTCAACCTCGGCTTCACGCAACTGAAAAACCGCGTGATCATGGGCTCGATGCACACCGGGCTCGAAGACCGTTTCTACAACTACGGCAAGCTGGCCGCCTTCTACCGCGAACGCGCCCGCGGCGGCGTCGGCCTGATCGTCACCGGGGGCATCTCGCCCAACCGGCAAGGCTGGCTGCTGCCCTTCGGCGGCACCCTCAACTTCCTGGGCGACGTGCCCAACCACCGCAAGGTCACGCGCGCGGTGCACGAGGAGGGCGGCAAGATCGTGCTGCAGATCCTGCACGCGGGCCGCTACGGCTACCAGCCCTTCGTGGTCTCGGCCTCCAGCATCAAGTCGCCGATCTCGCGCTTCAAGCCCAAGGCCCTGAGCGAGGCCGGCATCGAGGCGACCATCCGCGCCTATGCGCGCTGCGCCAAACTGGCCAGGATGGCCGGCTACGACGGCGTCGAGGTGATGGGCAGCGAAGGCTATCTGCTCAACCAGTTCCTGTGCGCCCGCACCAACAAGCGTAGCGACCGCTGGGGCGGCCCGATCGGGCACCGCATGCGCCTGGCGCTCGAGGTGGTGCGCCGCATCCGCGCGGAGGTGGGCGAGGACTTCATCATCATGTACCGCCACTCGGTGCTCGACCTGGTCGAAGGCGGCAACACCTGGGACGAGGTGGTGGCCACCGCCAAGGCGCTGGAAGCGTCCGGCGTCAACTTGCTCAACACCGGCTACGGCTGGCACGAGGCGCGCATTCCCACCATCGTCACCTCGGTGCCGCGCGCGGCTTTCGCGCAGGTGGCGGCGCGGCTGCGCCGCGAGGTGAACATCCCGGTGGTGGCCTCGAACCGCATCAACATGCCGCAGGAGGCTGAAGCGCTGCTGGCTTCCGGCAGCGCCGACCTGGTCTCGATGGCGCGGCCCTTCCTGGCCGACCCGGATTTCGTGCTCAAGGCCGCGAGCGGGCGCAGCGACGAGATCAACACCTGCATCGCCTGCAACCAGGCCTGCCTTGACCACACCTTCTCCAACCGGCGCGCCACTTGCCTGGTCAACCCGCGCGCCTGCCACGAGACCGAGCTGGTCTACCGCAAGACGGCGCAGGCCAAGCGCGTGGCGGTGGTTGGCGCCGGGCCGGCGGGCCTGTCGGCGGCCACGGTCGCCGCCGAGCGCGGGCATCGCGTGACCCTGTTCGACGCCCAGGACCGCATTGGCGGCCAGTTCAACGTCGCCATGCGGGTGCCGGGCAAGGAGGAATTCGCCGAGACCATCCGCTACTTCGGCCGGCGCCTGGCCTTGCTGGGCGTGGAAGTGCGCCTGAACGAGCGCGTCACGCGCGAGCAGCTGGTCGCGGCCGGCTACGACGAGGTGATCGTGGCGACCGGGATCACGGTGCGCAAGCCGCGCATCGAGGGCGTCGATCATCCCAAGGTGCTGAGCTACCTGGACGTGCTGCGCTACGGCAAGCCGGTGGGGCGCAAGGTGGCCATCATCGGCGCGGGCGGAATCGGCTTCGACATGGGCGAGTTCCTGGTGCACGACCCGGCGGTGCCGCTGCCGGTGCCGGCCGGGCACTGGATGGCGGAGTGGGGCGTGGACCCCTCGGGCGGCACGCCGGGCGGCCTGGTCAAGCCGGCGCCGCCGCATCCGCCGCGCCAGGTCTGGCTGTTGCAGCGCAAGAGCACCCGGCCGGGGGCGGGCCTGGGCAAGACTTCCGGGTGGGTGCACCGGGCGACCCTGGTGCGCAATGGCGTGACCATGCTGGCCGGGGTGAGCTACGAGCAGATCGACGACGCGGGCCTGCACATCAGCGTGGGCGGCGAGGCGCGGGTGCTGGAGGTGGACAACGTGGTGATCTGCGCCGGGCAGGAGAGCCTGGCGGAGCTGATGCCGGAGCAGCCGATCAATGGCGGGCCGCGCTTCCACAAGATCGGCGGGGCGGCGCTGGCGGCGGAACTGGACGCGAAGAGGGCGATCCGGGAGGGGGCGGTGCTGGCGGCGGGGCTGTGAGGAGGGCGCGGGTGGGGTGAGGAACTTGGGCCCCCGCCTCCGCGGGGGCGACGTACTTGGGCCGCGTGCTACGACGTATTTGGTCCGCGTGCTACGAAGTACTTGGGCCGCATGCTATGACGTACTTGGCCACGTGCTGCGGTTGCGTGCTAAAGAGATAGCACTCTACGTTCCGCCCCCTTTACCAACGTCGCCCCCGCGGAGGCGGGGGCCCAAGTTTGCAAACCTACCGCCAACGCTTACTTTTTGCGCACCACCACGCAGCCAATCGAATACCCCGCGCCGAACGAGCAGATCACGCCGTTGGAACCCGCCGGCAGATCGTCCTGGTACTTGTGGAAGGCGATGATCGAGCCCGCCGACGAGGTGTTCGCGTAGGTGTCGAGAATCACCGGCGCCTCTTCCGGCGTCGCGTCGCGCCCGAGCAGGGTGCGCGCAATCAGGAGGTTCATGTTCAGGTTCGCCTGGTGCAGCCAGTAGCGCGAAATGTCCTTGATCTCCAGCCCGGCATTGCCCACCGTGGTGGCGATCATCTCGGCCGCCATCGGGCACACTTCCTTGAACACCTTGCGGCCCTGCTGGCGGAACAGCTTGTCCGGCTGGCCCACCCCCGCCTCGTCGAAGCGGTTCATGAAGCCGAAGTTGTTGCGGATGTTGTTCGAGAACTTGGTCTTGAGCTGGCTGTCCAGCACTTCCCACTGGTGGGCGCTGGTCGCCGTCTCCGCCGCTTCCACGACCACCGCGGTGCAGGCGTCGCCGAAGATGAAATGGCTGTCGCGGTCGCGGAAGTTCAGGTGGCCGCTGGTGATCTCGGGGTTCAGCATCAGCACGGCGCGCGCGCGGCCGTTGCGGATCGCGTCCACCGCGGTGGCGATGCCGAAGGTGGCCGAGGAGCAGGCCACGTTCATGTCGAAGCCGAAGCCGTCGATGCCCAGCGCTTCCTGGACTTCGACCGCCATCGCCGGATAGGGACGCTGCATGTTGCTGCAGGCGACCAGCACCATGTCGATGTCGGCCGGGGTCTTGCCCGCGCGCGCCAGCGCGTCGCGCGCGGCCGCCACGCACATCTCGGCCTGCAGCGAGATCTCGTCGTCGGGGCGCTCGGCGATGCGCGCGGTCATGCGCGTCGGATCGAGGATGCCTTCCTTTTCCATCACGTAGCGCGACTTGATGCCCGAGGCCTTTTCGATGAAACCGCTGCTCGAGGGCTCGAGCGCGGTCACCGTGCCGGCCGCGATCGCGGCCGCATGCTCGGCGTTGTACAGCTCGACGTAGGCGTTGAAGGCCGCCACCAGCTCGTCGTTGGAAATGGATTGTTCGGGCGTGAACAGCCCGGTGCCGCTGATGACGACAGGTTTCATGTTGAGCAAACTTTCAATGAATATAAGGGGACTTGCCCGCAAGATGCGCCGATTCTACACGGTCGTGCTAAAACGGGGAATCGCCGCAAGCCCTGCGATCAGCGGTCCTGTTGCGCCAGTGTAGTGGTTCCGGCGCGCTTGGAAAGCTGGACCTTCTCGCCCTTGAGGTGGCGCAGGGCCTGGGCCAGCTGGAAGTCGTCCGCGCTGCCGTAGTCGAGCGGCTTGCGCAGGCGCGCCTCGGCCAGCAGGCGCATCTGCTCCTCGATGTCCTCGTCGCGGGTGGCCACTTCCTGCTCGCGGTCGTTCGACAGGTGGCGCTCGAGGTCGGCCTCGCGCATGCGCAGGGCGTTCAGGCCGTCGCCCTCGGCGGTTTCGTCGACCGGGAAGTCGGGCAGGATGCCGCGGGCCTGGATCGAGCGCCCGGCGGGCGTGTAATAGCGCGCCGTGGTCAGCTTGACGGCGGCGTCGCGCCCGATCGGGCGGATGGTCTGGACCGAGCCCTTGCCGAAGGTCTGGCTGCCGAGGATGGTGGCGCGCTTGTAGTCCTGCAGGGCGCCGGCCACGATTTCCGAGGCCGAGGCCGAGCCGGTGTTCACCAGCACCACCATCGGCAGGGTCTTGAAGGCGGCCGGCAGGCTGGCCAGCGGATCGGCGCCGCTGCGCAGCATGTAGAACTCGGGCCGTCCGTAGAAGCGCTGCTTGGAGTCGGCCAGCTGGCCGTTGGTCGAGACGATCTCGGCGTCCTTGGGCAGGAAGGCGGCGGCGACCCCGATCGCGCCCTGCAGCAGGCCGCCCGGGTCGTTGCGCAGGTCCAGCACCAGGCCCTTCATGTCCGGGTTCTCGCGGTACAGGGCCTGCAGCTTGGCGGCCATGTCGTCCACGGTCGGTTCCTGGAACTGGGCGATGCGCAGCCAGGCGTAGCCCGGCTCCACCATCCTGGCCTTCACGCTTTTCTGGATGATTTCGCTGCGCGTGATGGTGAAGCGCAGCGGGGCAGGGGCGTCCTTGCGGGCGATGGTCAGGGTCACCTTGGTGCCGGGCTCGCCGCGCATGCGCTTGATCGCCTCGTCGATCGGCATGCCCTGGATCGAGACGTCGTCGATCTGGGTGATCAGGTCGCCCTCCTTGATGCCGGCGTGGTAGGCCGGCGAATCCTCGATCGGGGAGACGATTTCGACGTAGCCGTCGTCGCTCTCGAGGATCTCGATGCCGAGGCCGACGAAGCGGCCCTCGGTCCCTTCGCGCAGCTCGCGGTAAGCGCGCGGGTCGAGGTAGGCGGAGTGCGGGTCGAGCGAGGCCACCATGCCGGAAATCGCTTCCGACAGCAGGGTCTTGTCCTCGACCGGTTCGACGTAGGTGGATTTGATGACGCCGACGACCTCGGCCAGCTGGCGCAGTTCGGCGATCGGCATGCTTTCCTCGACCGGCTTGTAGGCCAGGGCCGAAAACTGCATGCTCAGCGCAACCCCGGCGACCGCGCCGAGGCCGACGAGACAGGAATTCTTGAATGTTGAGCCCATGGGTCACCCGTTGTGGCTGCGTGCGCCTCCGCGACCGCCACCCCTGTCACGCCTGAGGTAGCGCAAGGCCAGTATAAACCGGTTCCAACCCGGCTGCGGCGATGCGCGCAAACCGCAAGTTGGTTGACTCTGCTGTAAATACACTCGGGGATCTGTAAAGAAATATTACGGCTTGCTTGCCGATGGTAAGCAATTGTAAGAGTGCAAGCGCGGCAGTACGAGGCAGCCTATAGTCGATTCCAGTTTTTCTCTCTCTCCACTTTTCGAAGTGGTCTTTGCCCACGGCCCCCTCCGTGGGCTTTTTTCTTTCCGGCCCCGGAAGCGTGCCGTGCAGGCTGCCTCTCGTCCATTCTACATTCCAGCACGCAACACCTACCCGGATTTCATGGCACTTGTTGTCCCGGTCCAACACATGCATATGCGGCTTCGGCCCCTGGCGTGTATCGAAAAGTAAAAAAGCCCGACTCCCCCACGCCGCCAGTTTCTCAGCCGCTAGAATGGTTTTTTGCCCCGCGCGCCAAGGCGGGCAGGGTGAAACATTGCAAGACCTGATTTCGCACCTTGAGGATTTCCTGTGAAGCGACACCTTCTGAGCACCCTGAGCCTGTCCATCATGACGGCCTTCGCCCTCAACCTCGCCCATGCGGCGGACCAGGCGCCGTCCAAGGCGGCCCCGATTTCCGGCATCGACACCCAGTACATCGACACCAGCGTGCGTCCCCAGGACGACTTCTTCACTTACCTGAACGGCAAGTGGCTGAAGGAGACCGAGATCCCGAGCGACAAGGCGAGCTGGGGCACCTTCATGAAGCTGCGCGACGACACCACGCCGCAGCTGCGCGCCATCATCGAGGCCGCGCAGAAGAATCCGGCGGCGAAGAAGCAGGGCACCGAAACCCAGAAGATCGCCGACCTGTACGCCAGCTTCATGGACGAAGCGCGCCGCGAACAACTGGGCTACAAACCGCTCACCGGCGAGCTGGCGCGCATCCGCTCGCTCAAGGACAAGAAGGGCGTCCCCAGCCTGTCCGCCCACCTGGCGAAGATCGGCGTCCCCACTCCCTACGGCATCCGGGTCGCCCAGGACGCGCGCGCCTCCACCAAGTATGCGGCCTATATCTCGCAGGGCGGCCTGGGCATGCCCGACCGCGACTACTACCTGAAGCTGGACGACAAGCGCATGGCCGACACCCGTGCCGCCTACCAGCAGCATGTGGCGAAGATCCTGGCCCTGGCCGGCGAGCCCAGGGCCGAGGCCCAGGCCGCGGCCATCGTCGACTTCGAGACCGAGCTGGCCAAGGTGCAGTGGACCAAAGTCGAGAACCGCGACCCGGTCAAGCGCTACAACAAGATGAGCGTGGCCGAGTTGTCGAAGCTGGCGCCGGGCTATGACTGGAAGGGCGCGCTGGCGGCGGCCGGCGTGGGCGGCAAGGCCGACTACGTAATCGTGGCCCAGCCGAGCTACCTGAGCGGCTTCAACGCGGTGCTGGAAAAGACCGACCTGGCCACCATCAAGTCGTATTTCGAATGGCAGCTGCTGCGCGAATACGCGCCCTACCTGTCGAAGGCCTTCGTGGACGAGAACTTCGCCTTCTACGGCACCGTGCTGACCGGGGTCACCGAGCAGCGCCCGAACTGGAAGATCGGCGTGGCAACCGTCGAAGGCGCGCTGGGCGAAGCCCTCGGCAAGCTGTACGTGAAAGAGCACTTCCCGGCCGAGCGCAAGGTGCGCATGGAAGAACTGGTGAAGAACCTGATGGTCGCCTACAAGGATTCGATCGACCAGCTCGACTGGATGAGCCCCGCGACCAAGAAGGAAGCCCAGGCCAAGCTGGCCCGGTTCACGCCCAAGATCGGCTACCCGGACAAGTGGCGCGATTATTCCTCGCTCGCGATCCGCGGCGAAGACCTGGTCGGCAACGTGATGCGCGCGGCCACCCACAGCTACCAGCGCAACATCAACAAGCTGGGCAAGCCGATCGACCGCCAGGAATGGGGCATGACGCCGCAGACCGTGAACGCCTACTACAGCAGCTCGATGAACGAGATCGTGTTCCCGGCCGCGATCCTGCAGCCGCCCTTCTTCGACATGCGCGCCGACGACGCGGTGAATTACGGCGCGATCGGCGCCGTGATCGGCCACGAGATCGGCCACGGCTTCGACGACAAGGGCAGCCAGTCGGACGGCGAGGGCAACCTGCGCAACTGGTGGACCGAGGAAGACCGCGCCGCCTTCAAGGCCCGCACCGACAGGCTGGTCAAGCAGTTCAGCGCCTTCGCGCCGCTGCCCGGCTATCACGTGAATGGCGAGCTGACCCTGGGCGAGAACATCGGCGACAACGCCGGCCTGGCGATCGCCTACAAGGCCTACAAGATCTCGCTGGCCGGCCAGCCGGCCCCGGTGATCGACGGCTTCAGCGGCGACCAGCGCTTCTTCATGGGCTGGGCCCAGGTATGGCGCACCAAGATGCGCGAGGCCCAGCAGATCAACCAGGTCAAGACCGACCCGCATTCGCCGGGCCAGTTCCGTGCCAACGGCACGGTGATGAACATGCCGGCCTTCTACGAGGCCTTCGGCGTGAAGGAAGGCGACAAGATGTACCTGGCGCCGCAAGACCGGGTTTCGATCTGGTAAGCTGAAAAACTGACCGCGGCCGCGCCACGAGCGCGGCCGCGGCAGAGAACAACACCTCATACATGGAGAGACTGATGAAACGACATCTGCTGAGCGCCGCGGCGCTGGTCCTGGTGGCCTCGCTGGCCCAGGCTGAGAACGCGGGCGCCGCCAAGAGCGGCGCCAAGGCGGCGCCCCTGGCGGCGGGCATCGCGCTGGAATACGTGGAACCGAGCGTGCGTCCGCAGGACGATTTCTTCCAGCACCTGAACGGCAAATGGCTCAAGACGGTCGAGATCCCGGCCGACAAGTCGACCTGGGGCGCCTTCCACCAGCTGCGCGACGACACCCTGCCGCAGCTGCGCGCCATCATCGAGCGCACCGCGGCCCAGCGCGCCGCGCCGGGCACCGAAGTGCAGAAGATCGGCGACTTCTACGCCAGCTACATGGACGAGGCCCGCCTCGAGCAGCTGGGCATCAGCCCCCTGAATGGCGAGCTGGCGAAGATCGCCGCCGTCAAGGACAAGGCCGAACTGCCGGCCATGTTCGCGCACCTGAACCGCCTGGGCGTGAACGTGCCCTTCGTGTTCTACATCCACCAGGACGCCAAGGATTCGACCAAGTACGTGGCCGACCTCTACCAGGCCGGCCTGGGCATGCCGGACCGCGACTACTACCTGAAGCAGGACGATGCCAAGCTGGCCGACATCCGCGCCAAGTACCAGGGCTATGTCGAGAAGATGCTGTCCATGGCCGGCAACAAGAACGCCGCCGCCGACGCCAAGGCTATCGTCGAGCTCGAGACCGAGCTGGCCAAGGTGCAGTGGACCAAGGTCGAGAACCGCGACCCGATCAAGACCTATAACAAGGTCGAACTGGCCAAGCTGGCCGAGCTGGCGCCGGGCTACGACTGGAATGCGTGGCTGGCCGCGTCCGGCCTGAAGGGCAAGGCTTCCTACCTGATCGTCAGCCAGCCGAGCTACCTGAAGGGCTTCGCCGAGGTCCTGAACCGCGTGCCGCTCGAGACCTGGAAGACCTACCTGCAGCTGCACCTGGTGAGCGGCTACGCCAACTACCTGTCGAAGGACTTCGTCGACACCCGCTTCGCCTTCAACGGCACCGTGCTGGCCGGCATTCCGCAACTGGAACCGCGCTGGAAGCGCGGCGTCTCGACCCTCGAGACCGGCCTGGGCGACGCCGTGGGCAAGCTGTACGTGAAGGAGCACTTCCCGGCCGAGCGCAAGGCGCGCATGGAAGTGTTGGTGAAGAACCTGCTGGCCGCCTACAAGCAGTCGATCGACACCCTCGACTGGATGAGCCCGGCGACCAAGAAGGAAGCCCAGGCCAAGCTGGCCAAGTTCACGCCGAAGATCGGTTACCCGAGCAAGTGGAAGGACTATTCGGCGCTGACCGTCAAGCGTGACGACCTGGTCGGCAACGTGATGCGTTCGCGCGAAGTGGAATACAACCGCGAGCTGAACAAGCTGGGCAAGCCGATCGACCGCGAGGAATGGGGCATGACGCCGCAGACCGTGAACGCCTACTACAACCCGGAACTGAACGAGATCGTGTTCCCGGCCGCGATCCTGCAGCCGCCTTTCTTCGACGCCAAGGCCGACGACGCGGTGAATTACGGCGGCATCGGCGCCGTGATCGGCCACGAGATCAGCCACGGCTTCGACGACCAGGGTTCGCAGTACGACGGCGACGGCAACATGCGCAACTGGTGGACCGAGGAGGACAGCAAGAAGTTCGCCGAGAAGACCAAGGTCTTGATCCAGCAGTACGCCTCCTACAGCCCGCTCCCTGGCTACAACGTGAACGGCGAGCTGACCCTGGGCGAGAACATCGGCGACAACTCGGGCCTGGCGATCGCCTACAAGGCCTACAAGCTTTCGCTCAAGGGCAAGAAGGCGCCGGTGATCAACGGCTTGAGCGGCGACCAGCGCTTCTACATGGGCTGGGGCCAGGTGTGGCGCACCAAGATGCGCGAGCCGGCGCAGATCGCCCAGATCAAGACCGACCCGCACTCGCCGGGCCAGTTCCGCGCCAACGGCACGCTGAAGAACCAGCCGGGCTTCTACGAAGCCTTCGGCGTGAAGGAAGGCGACAAGATGTACCTGGCGCCGAAGGATCGTGTGATCATCTGGTAATGCGGCGCATGCGCCAGGCTAAACCCTGGCCTTAGCAATAGCACGTCGTTCCCGGCACTGCCGGAAACGACTCCCCGCGGAGGCGGGGACCCAAGTTCTGTTTGCGTGATAGTAGCGCATGCAAACTTGGGTCCCCGCCTCCGCGGGGACGACGTTTTTATGCCAAGGGTCGACCTTGATGCACTGACGGCGGATGCTTACAGGTTCGACTCGTAGGCACCGATATCGATGGCCCCGACCACCGGCCGGGTCACCCCTGAGGCCCGGTGCCGATACACCGCCCCCGGCTTCAGGCCCACGCCGCTGGGCGCGTAGCCCGGCGCCGTGCCGGCGTTGACGACCAGCGGATTGGCGGTCGGCCGCAGGTCCCAGTTGGCGCGGTCGACGAAGCCCGGCGCCAGCGAACGGTAGTTGGTCTTCTCGACCGCCCCCACCTGGTTGGTCACGCTGCCCGTGCCGCCGAAGATGTTGTTCTGCAGGAGCACCTTCTTGCTCACCCCGGACCCCACCATCACGAAGGTGCCGCGTGCGCTGTCGTCGTTCAGGAAAGTATTGTTGACCACGTAGAGCTCGTGGCCGGGATTGCTCGCGCCTTCCTCGCCATAGGCCACCAGGGCCGGATTGTTGTGGCTGGCCGGCTGGTGGATCACATTGCCGATCAGGTAGGAGGTGCCGGCGTTCGGCAGGTCGATCTCGTAGCTCGGCTTGCCGGCGGCGGTGCTGTCGGTCTGGCCCGGCGCGGTGCTCGAGAAGCGGTTGTAGGCGATCAGGTTGACCAGGGCGCGCGACTTCAGGTTGTGGCCGACGTGCGCGTCGTGCGAGTAGTTGTAGCGGAAGGTGAGGCTGCCGGCCTTGCCGATGTAGAGGTTGTGGGTGTACCCGGTGCCATAGCCGTTATGGCCGAACTCGCTGTACTCGATGATGATGTTGCTGGCCGTGTTCACCCCGCTCAGGATGCCGTTCTCGTTATCGTGGAGGAAGGCCGAGCGCAGGGTGAAGTTGGTGCCCTCCAGGCGCAGCGCGGCGCCGTTCTGGTCCGGCACCTTCGCGCCGAACATTTCGACGTTTTCGATCACGATATCGCTGCCCTGGACTACCCAGGTGCCCTTGCCGAGCGCGTTGCGGCCGGCGGCGTCGATTTTCGGCCGGCCGTTGACGCCGCGGATCGTCAGCCTGTTCCTGGTGATGGCGCACACGTCGCCGCTGTAGGTGGTGTTGCCGGTGATTTCGATGAGGTCGCCGTCTGCCGCGGCGGCGAAGGCGCGGCAAGGCGTGGCATAGGGCTTGCCGGGGCCGACCTGGAGGGTGGCGGCCGAGGCCGGCAGCGCCAGCGCCAGGGCGGCCAGCGCCAGCGGGCTGCGGGGAAGGGAAGTGAATCGGATAGGCATGGGTTGTCCTTATGAAGCCGGTCAAGATTGTGTCTTTCGCAAAACACGCGCGAAACAATTTGAACAGGATAACCCGTGCAGACCCGAAATGGAAACGCGGCGCCGTGCGTCGCTGCCACGCGACACAGGGCATCGGGGCGTAATGCTTCAAGACTGCAACAATGTTGCCTATGGCATAATCTTTACAGACGTCCTGGCCGCTTCCCCATCCTTTCGGTGCCCACCCCATGCGCAACTCATCCAAACACTCCCGTCGACGCCGCAGCGGCATGCGCCGCTTCCTCGGCGTGGGCCTGGCCGGCCTGGCGCTGACGGCCATCGGTGGCGGCGTGCTCCTGTACTACCTCGACGACTATGGCATCACGCCGCGCTCGCTGGGCCCCTATGTCGAGCGGCGCGGCGACGGGCACAGTCCGCTGGTCGAGAAGATCGGCGCGACCGCGAACCGCTGGCTGGTGAGCATGGACCGCGGCGAGCTTCCGCTGCGTGCCCAGGCCTGGAGCGGCGCCGTCGGCATGCAGGAAACCGGCGTCCGCGTCCCGGGCCGGCCGGCGGGGCAGGGCGTGCTGGTCGCCGACAGCGAGGGCTTGCGGCGCGCCATCGGCGCCGCCCTGCCGGGCCAGGTCATCACCATCCTGCCGGGCCGCTACCGGATCGAGCGCGAGATGTACGTCGGGCGCCCCGGCGCCGAGGATGCGCCCATCGTGGTGCGGGCCGACGTGCCGGGCAGCGTCCACCTCGAGATGGCCACGGGGGAAGGCTTCAAGATCGCCGCGCCCTACTGGCGCTTCGAGAACCTGGTGCTGCAGGGCGTCTGCGCGAGCGGCTGCGATCACGCCTTCCACGTGGCAGGGAAGGGCCACCACTTCGCCGCCGTCAACAACCTGATGGTCGACTTCAATGCCCACGTCAAGGTCAACGCCGAAGGCGGACGCCCGCCCGACCATGGCCTGCTGCTGTCGAACACCCTGCGCAACGAGAGCGTGCGCGCCACCGCCAGCGCGGTGACGCCGGTCGACCTGGTGGCGGCCAGCCACTGGGTGATCCGGCACAACCTGGTCAGCGACTTCATCAAGGGCGGCGGCGACCGCATCAGCTACGGCATGTTCGCCAAGGGCGGCGGCGGCCACAACCTGATGGAGCAGAACGTGGTGCTGTGCGAGGACCGCCTGCGCGGCCTGCCGGGCCAGCGCGTCGGTCTCTCGCTCGGCGGCGGCGGCACCGGCGCCGGTTTTTGCCGCGACGGCAAGTGCATCACGGAGCAGGAAGACAGCATCCTGCGCGCCAACCTGATCGCCTCCTGCTCGGATGACGGCATCTACCTGAACGCGGCCGCGCGCAGCAAGCTGGTGCACAACACCCTGGTCGACACCGGCGGCGTCACGGTGCGCTACCCCACCAGCAGCGCCACGCTCGACGGCAACCTGGTGGACGGCATCATCCGCAGCCGCGACAACGGCATCCTGCACCTGGGCGAGAACCGGGTCTCGTCGGTGGCGCGCCTGTTCGCCGGCATGCACCCGCAGCGCGCGCTGTTCCGCGACCCGCTCGGTTTCGATTTCCGCTGGCGCGAGCCGGCCGAACGCCGCGCCAGCGCGGGAGAAGCGGCGCCCGACCTGTGCGGGGCGCAGCCCGCCGGCCATCCCCGCTTCGGCGCCTTCGAAGACTTCAGCGCCTGCCTAAAATAAAAAAAGCCCGATGGATACCATCGGGCTGGTGCGTGAGGGAGCGGCGTCTTACTTGGACGCGGCCACCATGAAATCGACAGCGGCCTTTACGTCGGCATCGGAGGCGGTCGAGCCGCCCTTCGGCGGCATCACGCCGGCCTTGCCCTGGAAGCCCTTGATCGCGTGTTCGTAGAGCACGGCGTCGCCCTGCTTGATGCGCGCGGCCCAGGCGGCCTTGTCGCCGACTTTCGGCGCACCGGCGATGCCGGCGCCGTGGCAGGCCACGCAGGCGGCATTGTAGGTGGCCTTGCCGGCGTCGGCGCTGGCGACGGCGGGGGCAGCGGCCGGGGCCGGTGCGGCTGGCGCGGCCGCTGCCGGAGCCGCTGCCGGTGCGGCGGCGACAGGTGCGGCGGCGGCCGGAGCGGCGGCGCCCGCCTCGGCAGGTGCGGCGGCAGTGGCGGCGGCCGGGGCAGGGGCGGCCGGCTCCTTGAAGCTCGCGCCGCTCTTGTTGGTCATGAACACGACGGCGCGCGCCACCTCGAGGTCGTCGAGATCCGGATTGCCGCCTTTGGCCGGCATCGCGCGGATGCCTTCGATCGCATGCTTGAGCAGGGTTTCATAGCCCTGGGCCAGGCGGGCGCCCCAGGCTGCGTTGTCGCCGGTCTTGGGAGCGCCGGCCGCGCCGCTGTCGTGGCAGGCGGCGCACACGGCCGCGTAGACGGCGGAACCGGCCTGCAGCACCTTGGGCGCGTTGGCATCCACGAGCGTGAACCCCGCCTCGGCCACCGGACGCACCCGGGCCGCCACGGCTTCCGCACTCTGGCTGTCGGTGCCGGCGCCGGTCAGGCGCTCGTTGGTGGCAAAGATAACCAGCAGAATGATGCCGATGACGATGACGAGGAAGAATGCAGTAACCGCGGCGATCAGCTGCTTCGGCGTGCGGATCATCGATTGGTGTTCATTGTGTGCGTCGCTCATGATTTCCTTAATACGATTAAAAAAACCTGCCAACCCGGCGCTTGCATGATTCCGCACTTTTCATGCCAAAGTGCAAATGCCGCCAAACGGCCGATTATAGTCTCAAAGCTGCCGTACTGTAACGAAAATTCGGCCGCTGGCGTGCCGTGGACCATGGACGCGCGGCAGGAAAGACTGTATCCTTCGCACACTCGTTGTTTCCCCCTACGCGGCTGTAGCTCAGTGGATAGAGTATTGGCCTCCGAAGCCAAGGGTCGTGGGTTCGATCCCCGCCAGCCGCGCCACCGATAGTCCCCCCTTCGCAGTTCTGTTTCCCGACAACATACGCACGCCGGCGCATTCGCGTCGAAGTTTGCGCATTCGCGTATTCCCCCCTGCCATCCTCTGTGCGCGCTCAAGACCCGAGCACGATTCAATTACGCAACAAACTTGTTTTTTAGAAAATGCTAATATTGCATCACTGGTACTGCTGAGCCGCGGCGCTGAACGTGGCTGGCAAACCACGGAATTTTGTTGGTTAGAAGGATAACGGAACGAAATTTACCCAGCGGTGCCAATAAGGCGGCAACCACCTGTAGCATTGTCACTCTACCGACATAAACCGTAAAAAAATGGTAACAATAGAGGCGTATCGTTGTTACTATTTGACAAACAGGTGACCCCTTTATTGAGCGCGGCTGAGCAACCGTGCTATAGTAAAGTTAGCACAATAGCAAAACTCAATTCTTGAACGGAACCCGATAATGAAAGCAGATGAAGTCGTCGCGGTAGTAGGACTGGGGTATGTCGGCTTGCCGCTGGCAGTGGAATACGGCAAAAAAGGACGGACCATCGGCTTCGACCTGTCCAGCGCCAAGATCGAGAACTACAAGAATTTCATCGACCCGACCGGCGAAGTCTCGACCGAGCAGCTGAAGGCGTCGCGCCACCTCGAAGTGACCACCGACCCGGCCATGCTGGCCCAGGCGGACTACATCATCGTCGCCGTGCCCACCCCGGTCGACATCGCCCACAACCCCGACTTCACGCCCCTGATCGGCGCCAGCAAGTCGGTCGGCAAGAACATGAAGCGCGGCGCCATCGTCGTCTACGAATCCACCGTCTACCCGGGCGCCACCGAAGAGGTCTGCATCCCGATCCTGGAGCGCGAATCCGGCCTCAAGTGGAAAGAAGACTTCCACGTCGGCTTCTCGCCCGAGCGCATCAACCCGGGCGACAAGGAACACACCCTGACCACCATCCTCAAGGTCGTCTCCGGCGACGACGAGGAATCGCTCGAGCGCATCGCCAAGCTGTACGAGCACGTGGTCACCGCCGGCGTCTACCGCGCCTCCAGCATCAAGGTGGCCGAGGCCGCGAAGGTGATCGAGAACACCCAGCGCGACCTGAACATCGCCCTGATGAACGAACTGGCGATCATCTTCGACAAGGTCGGCATCGACACCCTCGAAGTCCTGAAGGCGGCCGGCACCAAGTGGAACTTCCTGCCCTTCCGTCCGGGCCTGGTCGGCGGCCACTGCATCGGCGTCGATCCCTACTACCTGACCCACAAGGCCGAGATGATCGGCTACCACCCGCAGGTCATCCTCGCGGGCCGCCGCATCAACGACGGCATGGCCAAGTTCGTGGCCGAGAAGACCGTCAAGTCGATGATCTCCTCGGGCTTCCACGTCAAGGGCTCGAAGATCAACGTGATCGGCCTGACCTTCAAGGAAAACTGCCCCGATCTGCGCAACTCCAAGGTCGCCGACATCGTGCATGAACTCGAGTCCTATGGCTGCGAGGTGCACGTCTACGACCCGGTGGCGGACGCCGACGAGGCCAAGCACGAATACAACATCAAGCTGGAAAGCTGGGAGTCGCTGCCGAAGGCCGACGCCGTGGTGGTTGCCGTGCCGCACAAGGAAGTGCTGGCCCGTCCGCTGACCGACTTCCAGGACAAGCTGAACCCGTCGGGCTGCTTCATCGACGTCAAGTCGCAGTTCGAACCGAAACACCTGCGCGAAGCCGGCTACTGCGTCTGGCGCCTGTAAGCTTCGTGCCGCCGGGCGCGCCGTCTGGCGCCTGCCCGGTTCGATGGGCCCGCCTTGGGGGGAGGGTCCGGATTACTTAGAAAGACAATAAGGTGAACAAGATCGAAGACATCCAGGGGCAGCTGCGCACGCAGTGCCATCACTGGCTGGTAACTGGCGCCGCAGGTTTCATCGGTTCCAATCTGGTCGAGGCCCTGCTCAAGCTGGGGCAGCGCGTCACCGGCCTCGATAACTTCGCGACCGGCCACCGCCACAACCTGGACCAGGTGCGCGAGGCCGTGGGCGACGCGGCCTGGGAGCGCTTCCACTTCATCGAAGGCGACATCCGCAACCTGGACGACTGCCGCCGCGCCTGCGAAGGCGCCGACTACGTCCTGCACCAGGCCGCGCTGGGCTCGGTGCCGCGCTCGATCGCCGATCCTATCCTGACCAACGAGGCCAACATCAGCGGCTTCGTCAACATGCTGGTGGCCGCGCGCGACGCCAAGGTGCGCCGCTTCGTCTACGCCGCCTCGAGCTCGACCTACGGCGACCATCCGGCCCTGCCCAAGGTCGAGGACCAGATCGGCAAGCCGCTGTCGCCCTATGCGGTGACCAAGTACGTCAACGAACTGTATGCGGACGTGTTCGCCCGCTGCTACGGCCTGGAGTCGGTCGGCCTGCGCTACTTCAACGTGTTCGGCCCGCGCCAGGATCCGAACGGCGCCTACGCCGCCGTGATCCCGCAATGGGTCGCCGCCCTGATCCGCAACCAGCCGCTCAAGATCAACGGCGACGGCGAGACCAGCCGCGACTTCTGCTACATCGACAACGTGGTCCAGGCCAACCTGCTGGCCGCCACCGCCGGTCCGGACGCCGCCAACCAGGTCTACAACGTCGCCCTGAACGACCGCACCTCGCTCAACCAGCTGCACGCGATGATGGTCGAACTGCTGGCGCCGCGCTTCCCGCACGTGAGCGCGCACCGTCCCGACCACGTCGACTTCCGGCCGGGCGACGTGCGCCATTCGCAGGCCGATATTTCCAAAGCGCAGCGCCTGCTCGGCTATGCGCCAACCCACCGCCTGGACCAGGGCCTGAAGCAGGCGATGGACTGGTATGTCAGTCATCTGGTCTGACCGTGAGCTTTTCTAGTCGATAAGAACAGAGCAATAAAAACAGAGCAATAAGAACAGAGAGAAATTCCGGAGGCTATCGTGCTCAGAATCGCCAACCACTACGTATCCAAGATCGTGTTCGTCCTGCTCTTCGTCGAAGCGCTGGTGCTGCTGGGCGCCGTCTACCTCGGCGCGACGATCCGCTTCGTGGAAGTCGGCGAGAGCAGCGCGGCCGTGCCGCACCTCGAGTACTTCTTCACCTCGGCGATCGCCTTCGCCGCCGCCATGCTGTTCAGCATGAGCGCGATGGGCATGTACCAGCTCGACGTCGACGAGGGCGTGCGCCATCCGCTCCTGATGAAGCTGATGCCCTCCTTCGTGATGGGCTTCGTGATCCTGACCCTGGTGTTCTACCTGGCGCCGGAACTGTATTTCGGCCGCGGCGTGCTGCTGCTGACCTTCGGCGTGGCCGCGGTCGGCATCCTGGCCGCGCGCTACGTCGTGCTCAAGAGTTCGGAAGCGGCGGTGCTGCGCACCCGCATCCTGTTCCTGGGCAGCGGCCCGCTGGCGCGCGAGTGCAGCGACCTGGCCACCCGCGCCAACCGCTATCACAAGTACGACATCGCCGGTTTCATCCCGGTGGCCACCGAGGAACTGTGCGTCGACCCGGCCAAGGTCATGAAGGGCGCCGATTCGAGCGGCCTGTCCAAGCTGGTGCGCCAGTACAACGTCGACGAGATCGTGGTCTCGGTGCTGAACCGCCGCGGCGGCTTCCCGATCAAGGAACTGCTCGACTGCAAGCTGCAGGGCGTGAAGGTGACCGACGCCGCCACCTTCTTCGAGCGCGAAACCTGCCAGATCCGGGTCGATTCGCTGCAGCCGTCCTGGCTGGTGTTCGGCGGCGGCTTCGACCAGAGCTTCGTGCGCATGTTCATGAAGCGCGCCTTCGACCTCGGTTGCAGCCTGGCGCTGCTGGCGCTTACCTTCCCGATCCTGCTGCTGGGCATGCTGGCCGTGTGGCTGGAAGACCGCGGCCCGGCCTTCTACGCCCAGGAGCGGGTCGGCCGTGACGGCAAGACCTTCCGCGTGCTCAAGCTGCGCAGCATGCGCATCGACGCCGAGAAGGGTGGCAAGCCGCAATGGGCTGCCCAGAACGATCCGCGCATCACCCGCGTCGGCAACTTCATGCGCAAGACCCGCATCGACGAGCTGCCCCAGATCCTCAACGTGCTCAAGGGCGAGATGAGCTTCGTCGGTCCGCGCCCCGAGCGTCCCTACTTCGTCGAGCAGCTGATCGAGGTAGTCCCGTACTACAACGTGCGCCACTCGATCAAACCGGGCATCACCGGCTGGGCCCAGGTGCGCTACGGCTACGGTTCCTCGGCCGAGGACGCGCTGCAGAAGCTGCAGTACGACCTCTACTACGTCAAGAACAACAGCCTGTTCCTCGACGTGCTGATCCTGATCGACACCCTCAAGGTGGTGCTGTTCCGCAGCGGCCGCTGATGCCGCCTGCGCCCCGCCGGGTGCGCATGGCGCCCGTCCCACGAATGGATGAAGCCTGTTGAACTCGATCATCACGTTCAGTTACCTGGTCGCCGCGGTCGGCTTCGTCCTGCTGGGCGCGGCCTGGCTGACCAGCTGGCGCGGGCGACGCTACCGCGCCGTCCTGTCCGCGGCCTGCCTGCTGAGCGCGGGCTGGGCCGCCGCCGTCGGCTACCACGCCCACCAGGAAATATCGGTGTCGCTGGCCGCCGACCTGCTCGAGATCCTGCGTAACGCCGCCTGGTCGCTGTTCCTGGTCGCCCTGCTCGGGCGCCACCGCGAACCCTCCCACGGACTCCCTTTCGGGCTGAGCCGCAAGGTCGCCGCCGCCGGGGTCGGCTATCTGCTGTTCCTGGCGCTCACCGTCTACGGCTGGTGGGGCGGCTATGTCTTCGAAGGCATCGGCCAGGTTTCCTCGATGAGCCTGCGCCTGGGCTGGTCGGTGTTCGGCATGCTGCTGGTCGAGCAGGTGTACCGCAACAAGCCTGAGCAGGAGCGCTGGGCAATCAAGTTCGCCTGCCTGGGCATCGGCGGCATGTTCGCCTATGACTTTTACATGTACAGCGACGCGCTGCTGTTCCGTGGCATCAATCCCGACATCTGGGCCGCCCGCGGCGCCATCAATGCGCTCACCGTGCCCCTGATCGGCATCTCCATGGCCCGCAGCGCTTCCTGGAACACCGGGCTGGCCCTGTCGCGCCGCGTGATGTTCCACTCCGCGGCCCTGTTCGGTTCGGCGCTCTATCTGCTGGCCATGGGCCTGGCCGGTTACGCGCTGCGCTTCTTCGGCGGCAGCTGGGGCAACCTGATGCAGGTGGCCTTCCTGTTCGCCGCCCTCATGCTGCTGCTCGGGATCCTGTTCTCCGGCACCTTCCGCTCCTGGCTCAAGGTCTTCATCAGCAAGCACTTCTATACCTACAACTACGACTACCGGGAGGAATGGCTGCGCTTCACCCGCACCCTGTCGGAACCGGGCCCGGGACTGGGCGAGCGCGCCATCCAGGCCATCGCTACCCTGGTGGAAAGCCCGGGCGGCAGCCTGTGGATGCGGCGCGAGGGGCATGCCTACGAACCGGTCGCCCACTGGCACGCGGCGCCGCAGCAGGCGCGCGAGGAGGCCGGCTCGGCCTTCTGCCGCTATCTTGGAGAATCGCACTGGGTGGTCGACCTGGCGGAAGCGGCGCGCGACCCGGACAAGTATCCCGGCCTGGTGCTGCCTGACTGGCTGCGCCAGCAGCCCAGGGCCTGGCTGGTGGTGCCCATGGTGATGCACGGCGGCCTGGCCGGCTTCGTGGTCCTGCAGCAGTCGCGCAGCCCGGTGATCCTGAACTGGGAAGTGATCGACCTGCTCAAGATCGCCGGCGTGCAGGCCGCCAGCTACCTGGCCCAGCAGGAAGCGGCCGACGCCCTGCTGGTGGCGCGCCAGTTCGAGTCCTTCAACCGGATGTCGACCTTCGTCGTGCACGACCTCAAGAACCTGGTATCGCAGCTCTCGCTGATGGTCGCGAATGCGGAAAAGCATCGCGACAATCCCGAATTCCAGCGCGACATGGTCGAGACCGTCGAGCTGTCGGTCGAAAAGATGAAGCTGATGCTGCAGAAGCTGGGCCGCAGCGCCAACATGGAACGCCCGGCGCCGCTGTCGGTCGAGGAGGTGGTGCGGCAGGCGATCAGCAACAAGCGCGGCTTCGAGCCACGCCCGGCGCTGCAGGTGCGCGCCACCGGCCTGCGCGTGCTGGCCGACCGCGAGCGCCTCGAGCGGGTGCTGGGCCACCTGGTGCAGAACGCGATCGAAGCCACCCCGCGCGACGGCCGGGTCACCATCGAGGTCGGCCAGCGCGACGGCCAGGCCCTGGTCTCGATCCGCGACACCGGCGTTGGGATGGACGAGGAGTTCATCCGCGAGCGCCTGTTCCGGCCCTTCGAATCGACCAAGGCGGCGGGCATGGGCATCGGCGCTTTCGAGAGCCGCGAATACATCCACGAACTGGGCGGGCGGCTGGAAGTCAGCAGCACGCCCCAGGTCGGCACCACTTTCGACGTATTATTGCCGCTGCACGAAGGGCAGGCAGCGGAGGTCGCGCCGCGCGCCGCGGCAGGAGAATTGTCTTGACTCAGAATAAACCGAAACTGCTCATCATCGAAGACGACGTGGGCCTGCAAAAGCAGCTGCGCTGGAGCCTCGACGCCTACGAGGTGGTGGTGGCCGGCGACCGCGAGAGCGCGCTGGCCCTGCTGCGCCGCCACGAGCCGGCGGTGGTCACCATGGACCTCGGCCTGCCGCCCGATCCGGACGGCGCCACCGAAGGGCTGGCGACCCTGCAGGGCATCCTGGCGCTGGCGCCGGACACCAAGGTCATCGTCCTGACCGGCAACCAGGACCACGCCAACGCGGTCAAGGCGATCGGCATGGGCGCCTACGATTTCCACCAGAAGCCCTGCGACCAGGAAGTGCTGAACCTGGTGGTGCAGCGCGCCTTCTTCCTGCATGCCCTGCAGCAGGAAAACCGGCGCATGCTCCAGAGCCAGGCCGACTCCCCGATGTCGGGCGTGATCAGCCGCGATCCCGGCATGCTCAAGGTCTGCCGCAACATCGAGAAGGTCGCGCCGACCTCGGCCTCGGTGATGCTGCTGGGCGAATCGGGCACCGGCAAGGAAGTGCTGGCGCGCGCCCTGCACCAGCTCAGCCCGCGCGCCGGCCAGCGCTTCATGGCGATCAATTGCGCGGCGATCCCCGAGAATTTGCTGGAAAGCGAGCTGTTCGGCTACGAGAAGGGCGCCTTCACCGGCGCCGCCAAGCAGACCAAGGGCAAGGTCGAGCTGGCGCACGGCGGCACCTTCTTCCTGGACGAGGTCGGCGACCTGCCGATGGCCCTGCAGGCCAAGCTGCTGCGTTTCCTGCAGGAGCGGGTGGTCGAGCGCATCGGCGGCCACGAGGAGATCCCGGTCGACGTGCGCGTGATCTGCGCGACCCACCGCAACCTCAAGGAGCTGGCCCAGAGTGGGCGTTTCCGCGAGGACTTGTACTACCGCCTGTCCGAGATCGTGGTCACGATCCCGCCGCTGCATGCCCGCAACGGCGACGCCGCCCTGCTGGCCCACCACTTCAAGAACAAGTTCTGCGCCCAGGAATCGCGCCCGAGCCTGCATTTTTCGCCCGAGGCCCTGGCCGCGATCGAGGGCTATGGCTGGCCGGGCAATGTGCGCGAGCTGGAGAACTGCATCAAGCGCGCCGTGATCATGGCCGACGGCGCCACCATCCAGGCCGAGGACCTGGGTATCGACGTCGAGGCCGAGGAGCAGCCGATCAACCTGCGCCAGATCCGCGACGAGGCCGAGTACAAGGCCCTGGTCAAGGCGCTGGCGCGCGCCGACGGCAATATCGTCAAGGCCTCGGAAGCGCTCGGGATCAGCCGCCCCACCATGTACGACCTGATGGCGCGCCATGCGATCAAGGTCAACAACGCCTGAGGCCGACCTTGCCCTGCGCGAACCCGAACCCGGCCCCGGTCCCGACCCTTCGTTGAGCACTCGGCCGGCGCCGCCGGCGCGCCACGCCGCGGCGGCCCGGGTGCTGCTGGCGGCCATGACCTGGTTCATCGTCTACGGTTCGCTGTTTCCCTTCGATTTCGAGGACGCGCCGCGTCCGCTGTCCAGCTTCCTGGGGGAGGCTGACCTGTTCGCCAACCGCGCGGACGCGATCGACAACCTGGTGCTGTTCGTCCCCTTCGGCATCGCGCTGCAGGCCAGTTTCGCGCGCGTCCGCGCGCGCCTGCTGGGCGCGGGGCTGGGCCTGCTGGTGCTGGGCGTGGGCATCCAGCTGGCCCAGCTCTACCTGCCCAGCCGCACCGCCTCGCTGTCGGACGTCGCCTGGAACGCCGCCGGGATGGCGGCCGGCATGCTGCTGGCCGCGCGCATCCGCGCCCAGCTGGCAAACCAGATGGCCGGGCAGGCAGGCGAGCACGACAACTTCCTCCTGTTGCTGGTGGTGGTCTGGGTCTGCTACGAATCCTTTCCCTTCCTGCCCACCCTCGATGTCGGCCTGTTGCGCGCCCACGCCAGGCCGGCTGTGTTCGCGCCGCCCTTCGAGCTGGCGCGCTTGCTGCAGCACGCGGCGGCGGCCTGCGTGGCGGGCTGCGCGGTGATGCGGGCCGGCTGGCTGCGCCGTCCGGTGCGCGGCCTGGTCCTGCTCGGCGCGCTGGTGCTGCTGCTGGAGGTGGCGGTGCCCTATGGCGCGCTGCGGCGCGAGACCCTGCTCGGGATCGTGCTTGGACTGGTGGGCGGCTGGTTCCTGGCCGGCCTGGGGGGGCGGCGCGCGGCGGCGCTGGTGCTGCCGCTGGCGCTGGCCATGCTGCTGTATACGGTGCTGACGCCTTATCGCGGACAGTGGCGGGGAGGGGAGTTCACCTTGATTCCCTTTTCGCGCTTCCTGTGGCACAGCGCCCTGGGTGTGCTGCCGCCGACCGCCTTCGAGGCGCTCGCCGTCGGCGCCCTGCTGTGGAGCGGCCTGCGCCTGGGCCGCGGTCCGGCGCTCGGCTGGTGCCTGCTGGTCCTGATCGGGGTAGGGATGCTGGAAGTGCTGCGCGTGGCGCTCGTCGCCTACCAGGGCGACACCACGGTGCTGGCGCTGGCGCTGCTGCTGGCGCCTTGTGCGGCGGCCATGCGGCCGCATCCGCGGAGGGAGAGGCGCCGGCCAGGACTGGCGCCGGCCTCTCCCTGAGCCGGCGCGGACTTACTGGGTGGCCTTGGTGGCGGGCTCGACGCCGGTGTTGGCGGCCGCCTTGCGCGCCGCGTCGGCGTCCGGCGCATCCGCTTCCTCTTTCGCCGGCGCCGGCTCCACCCATTTGCCGGCCTTGACCAGCTGGTTCTTCAGGCCCGGCAGCGGGTAGCCCTGTTCGTAGGCCTTGTGGGCGTGCGCCAGCGCGCGCGCGAAGTCGGCTTTCTTCATATAGGCCAGGCCGGCGTTGTAATTGATCATGGCGTTATCGGGGTCGAGTTCGATCGCCTTGCGGTACTGGACGAGCGCCTGGTCGATCTTGCCGAGATTGAACAGGTAGGAACCATAGGTGCTGTTGACGACCGCATCGTCGGGCGCGAAGCGTTCCGCGCGCAGGAAATAGCATTCCACCGGCCACTTGGTTTGATTGATCATCAAGGCCTTGTCGCGCAGGGCGATGCGCGCCAGCGTGGCCAGGGCACGGTGATGGTTGGGTGAGGCGCGCAGAGTGTAGTCCAGGTCCCCGCCGACTTCATGTGCGGTGGCGCCGCGTACTCCGGCTTCGACCGCTTCGGTGAAGTGCGCCCGCTCGACAATCTGGAGCTTGGGCTTGTCGGTCCGGTAGTCGTAGGGACCGTAGTGGTTCGCCAGCTCGCCGCAGTACTCGCGCGCGCCGGCCGGGGCGGCAAGCCCCAGGGCGGCGGCCGCGATAGCCAGTGCAATCGTCTTCATGGTCTGTGCTCGTTCAAAAGGATCGTCAATCGGCTCGCGCAAACGTGCGCAACCAGTCCGCTGTCCATTGCGTGACCTGGTCGCGCCATGCCCTGCGCGAAAACGTGTGGTCGGCCGGCGCCAGGTGGTGCTGGGCGACGCGCTCGTCCTTCAGCAAGGCCTGCCAGTCGCGCGAGTCGGCGACCAGGTCGAGGAATTCCTTGGCGGTCAGGTCGGCGCCGCTGAAGATGAACAGGGCCGGGCCGCCGAAGCGCTGCAGGCCGAGGCGCATGCGTTCCGGCAAAGGGGCCGCTGCCGCGCCCGCCGGCTCGCGTCCGGCGTCGGAAGCGTCCGGCCGGCGCGCCAACAGCGTGCGCAACTGCGCCAGCAGCGATGCGGCGGCGCTGCGGAAAGCGAAGCGTCCGCTGAGCAGCTTTTTCCACAGCTCTGGCTCGAGCAGGCGCGCCCGGTAGTAATGCTTGAGGGTCGCCTTGGCCAGGCCTTCGGCCGTGCGTACCCAGGGGTTCAGCAGCACCAGGCCGCTGACGCGCGGGTCCTGGTGGGCGTAGAAGAGTGCGGCGGACGCGCCATCGCACAGGCCCCAGATCACGACCTCCTCGAGGGTCGGCACGAGCGTGAAAAACTGGTCGACCGCCGCGCGCAGATCGGCGTCGACCTGCTCGAAGCTGCGCAGCGCACCGCCACTGTCGCCCATGCCGCGATAGTCGAAGCGCAGGGTGGCGTAGCCCTGTTCGGCCAGGCCGCGCGCCAGCAAGGTGAACTGGCGGTGGCTGCCGGCCCGGTATTGCGGCCCGCCGACCACGACCAGCACGCCGCGCCGCTGCGGGCGTTCGGGCAGGCTGAGCACCCCGATCAGGTCTTCGCCTTCGCAGGCGAAGCGCACCGCCACGTCGCGCGCGTTCATGCCGTCTCCTCGATGGGCGCCGCCGCTTCCAGCGCCGCGCAGGTGGCCTCGGCCAGCTCGGCCGATTCGCTGATTTCCTGGGTCGCCCAGAACTGCTGGCCGACGATCTGCTGCAGGCGCAGGTCGCAGCCCCCTTCGCGCCAGGCCGCCGCCAGTCTGGTGGTGGCCGGCGGCAGCGGGCGGTCGGGCGCGGTCGCCATCTCGAACCAGTGCACGCGCGCGGCGCGCGGGGCCAGCTTCGCGCCGTCGAGGGCGTCGATCGCAGCCCCCAATTCCGGCGCCAGCTCGTAGCCGGCCACTTCCAGCGCCTGGCCGCCCAGCAGGGCGGCGCGCAGGGCGCCGGTGTTGCTGGCCGCCTTGCTCTGTTCGTTCTCCGGCTGGGCCAGCATCTCGTTCACGCTCAGCAGGCGCAGGAACTGCTTCAGGTAGGCGCTGCCCTGCTGCACCGGCTGCCACAGCACGATATCGGGAACCGGGTGGGGGCAGCGCTGCGCGAAGTCGAGCGCCAGCAGGCCGCCCAGGCGCAGGCCCCACAGGCCGGGCGCCACGCCCAGGCGCGCCGCCAGCCAGGCGCGCGCCGCTTCCAGGTCGGCCAGCCAGATCTCCCAGCGCGCATCGGCGAAGTCGCCGCTGCTGTCGCCGCAGCCGTACAGGTCCACCTGCAGCACGCCGATGCCGCGCGCGGCCAGCGCGCGCGCCGTCAGGGCCGCCATGCGGCGCGCCTTGTTCATCTCGTCGCCGAAAGGGTGGACGTAGACGAGCGCGCCGCGGCAGGCGCCGGCCGGCGCCTGGAACAGGCAGAAACGCTGGCCGGGGCCGGCGTCCAGGAAGAACGGCTCGGCGCGCGGGATCATGCCATCTTCTGCTCGACGAAGGCGGTCAGGCTGCCCAGCGTCTCGAAGGTGCTGGCGCTGATCTCGTCGTCGTCGATCGCGAAACCGAAGTGTTCTTCGAGGGCGCCGATCAGGTTGACCACCGCCATCGAGTCGAGCTCGGGGATGCTGCCCAGCAGGGGCGACTGTTCGGTGAGCGAGTTGGCGGCGTCGCCGAGGCTGAGTACGTCCGCGAGAATGCGCTTTACGTCGTCAAGGTACACAATTACTCCATGAATCTTTTGCGTGGAAAGGGGGCGCTGGCTGACAGGAGCACAGGCTGCGCGGGTGGCCAGGCGAACGCCGTCGGGAATGGATTGCCATGGTACACGGTGGTCAGCTCATCAGTCCAGCGCAGGTCTTACACCGTCTCGCCAGGACGCCGCATGTTCTGCAGCAGGCGCAGGGCGAAGCGGAACTGGTTGCGGTCCCAGGGCGTGAAGCGCGGCAGCTGGTGGATGTCGCTGCGTGCGCTGGCGGCGCCCCAGGAGGTCGAGACCGCGCCGGCGAAGCCGATCTCGCGCGCCATCGCGGCATGCTCGGCCAGGTAATCCTGGCCCGGCTTGCCGTTCGGGTAGGCGAAGGTGCGCACCGGGGCGCCGGTCAGCGCTTCCAGCGCATCCTTGCCGTCGGCGATCTCGCGCCGCGCCTCCTGCGGCGCCAGGCGCGCCAGGATCGGGTGGTTGACCGTGTGGCCGCCGATCTCCATCCCGGCCGCGTGCAGCTCGCGCACTTGCGCGCTGCGCATCATCAGGTCGTCCGGCAGGGGCACGCCGACCAGTTCGCGCAGCAGCTCGACCTGGTCGCGGCGCTGCTCCAGCGGCAGGTACTTCAGCTTGCCCAGCAGGGTGTCGATCGCGGCGCGCCGGCTGGCGGTGGAATCGAGCTGCAGGACGCCGAAGCCGGCCCGGCCCAGGTCGACCTGTTCCGGCGCACGCCGCATCAGCTCGATCACCGTGTCGTTCCACATGCGGCCACCATCCAGGAAACCGGTGGAAACGAAGAAGGTCGCCACCGCGCCGTGGCGGCGCAGCAGGGGCAGGGCGACTTCGGCGTTGTCGGCATAGCCGTCGTCGAAGGTGATGCAGGCGGCGCGCGGCGGCAGGGTGCCGGCGCGCAGGTGTGCCAGGCCCTGTTCCAGCGTGACCAGCGTGAAGCAGGCGGTCAGCAGGCCCAGCAGGGTATCGAAGCGCGCCGCGTCCATTTCGTGCGGGAACAGCGGATCGGGCTGGGGCAGCACGCGGTGGAAGATCAGGATCGACAGGCGCTGGCGCGGGCTGCCCAGGGCCAGGATGGACTTGAGCAGCGGGTGGCTGCCGGCGGGCGTCGCCGCGCGCCGGGGCAACTGGTCGGAATAGGTGAGCGGCATGAAACCTCGCTGATGATCAAATAATGCCGGCGCGGGCCGGCGGCGCCAGGGGCGGGACGGCGGCCGCGCGCTGGCTTGCCAATTTCTTCTCGGCCAGGGTTTTTTCGACCAGGACGCCGGTGGCGACCACCGCCATCATCAGGTAGTACTGGACGTCGTAATAGACCAGGCTCAGGAAGGCGCCGCCCACTGCGAAACCGACCAGGCTGACCTGGATCATGTTGGCCAGGTGCCCGGCCCAAGCCAGCTCCGGACTGCCGCGCGCCTGGCGTACGATCCAGGACGTCTTGCGCCATGTCAGCAGGCACAGGCTCATGTACAGGATGAAGCCTACCCAGCCATGTTCCCCCAGCGCCTGGAAGTAGATGCTGTGGGCGGCGTGGGGATCCTCGGGATCGGGGGCATACATGCGGAAAATCGGTCCTTTCCACAGCTCGAAGCCGCCACCGACGAGAGGACGGTCATTGGCGAGGTTGAAGGCGAGGTACCAGGCATTGATGCGCCCCATGGCCGAGGCGTCTTCCTTGTAGGTGCTGATCGTGTCCATGCGCTCGGTCCATTTTTCCGGCATGAAGGCGACCGCGACCGGGATGAGCAGGATGATGACGATCGCGGGCACCAGCTTCTTCGGGCTCTTCAACCAGAGGAAGAACAGCATGGCGGCGACCGCCAGCAAGGCCCCGCGCGAATAGGAACCGATGGCGGCCACGGCGCACAAGGGCATGGATACGAGCATGGCATGGCGTACCCACTTGTTTTCCGAGACCATCCGGACGTAGAACATCAGCGGAATGATGTTAATGAAGGCGAGCGCGACTTCATTGTTGCCTTCAATTAAGCTGCCCGGGGGACCCCACACGATGCTTCCCCCGCCGGTAAGGATGGTAAATACGCCCCCCTTGACCCCATAGTAGCCGACGGAGATGATCAGTGCCCAGACCAGGTAGTTGATGTGCTGGCGAGTCTTGATGAGCATGGCGGTCACCACGGTCATCAGCATGATCTTGTTGACCTGGGACAGCCTGACCAGGGCGTCGTCAGGAAAGAAGGCGAAGATCGTGGTCACATTCATCCACAGCGTGAACAGCAGCAGCGTGATGGTGATGGGCGTGACCGGGAAATTCTTGGGGTCGCGCGTGATGAGCACCCCGACCAGGGTCACGCCGGCGATGATGGCCGCGAACGGAAATTCGTAGGCGAAGCCCCAGCTCAGCCGGTGCGGGTTCATGACGCTGATCCATACCCACATGAGCACGCCGATCCACGGCCGCTTCAGGGCGAGCGGCAGGGAGCCGAGGACGATCAGGGTGATGAGGATGTCACGCATGGAAAATTAGTGCAAATGCAAGAAGTCCGATGGTACCTTATTTCCGTTTCGACACGATTAAATGCAAACGAACAAGACGTTTCCGCCACACGAAGTGTTAAGAAATCGCATCATTTTTTGTTAATATGCTATTGTTCTGCGGATTGCATCAAGCACACCGCACCACCTCTCTAGGACTCTCATGGGCCATCTCGTCCACGATTTCATCTTTGACGCGGCGCGCCGCGTGCCGGGCGCCGAGGCGCTCGTGTACGGGTCCCGCCGCCTTGATTACACCAGCCTGGCGGCCGAAGTCGGCCAGGTTTCCCAGGCCCTGCTCGCGCTCGGCCTGGGACGCGGCGAACGGGTCGCCGTCTACCTCGAAAAACGTATCGAAAATGTGACATCGATGTTCGGCGCCGCCGCCGCCGGTGGCGTTTTCGTCCCGGTCAACCCCCTGCTCAAACCCGAGCAGGTGGCCTTCATCGCCGCCGACTGCGACGTCCGGGTGCTGGTCACCTCGCCCGAGCGCCTGCGCCAGCTGGCTCCCAGCCTGGCCGGCTGCCCGGCCCTGCACACGGTGATCGTGACCGAGGGCGCGGGCGCGCTGCCGGAACTGGACAAGCTGCGCGTGCTGTCCTGGAACACCGCCCTGGCC
Organism: Massilia sp. KIM; assembly: GCF_002007115.1. Lineage (NCBI taxonomy): Bacteria > Pseudomonadati > Pseudomonadota > Betaproteobacteria > Burkholderiales > Oxalobacteraceae > Massilia > Massilia sp. KIM. The sequence continues at coordinate 363,232 of NZ_MVAD01000004.1, forward strand.
GACGGCGCCGAGCGCGCCCGCCAGCCGCACCGCGCGATCGACGGCGACATGGCCGCCATTCTGTATACCTCGGGCAGCACTGGCAAGCCCAAGGGCGTGGTGCTATCGCACCGCAACATGGTGGCCGGCGCCGAGAGCGTCGCCAGCTACCTGGAGAATACACCCGAAGACCGCATCCTGGCCGTGTTGCCGCTGTCCTTCGACTACGGCCTGTCGCAGCTGACCACCGCCTTCCACGTGGGCGCCACCGCGGTGCTGATCAACCACCTGCTGCCGCGCGACGTGCTCAAGGCCGTGACGGCCGAACGCATCACCGGCCTGGCGGCGGTGCCGCCGCTGTGGATCCAGCTCGCCGCCCTCGACTGGCCGGCCGACTGCAGCCTGCGCTACCTCACCAACTCGGGCGGCGCCATGACCCGCGCCACCCTGGACGCCCTGCGCCGCGCGCTGCCGAACGCGCAACCCTTCCTGATGTATGGCCTGACCGAGGCCTTCCGCTCGACCTATCTGCCGCCGGCCGAACTCGAGCGTCGTCCGGATTCGATCGGCAAGGCGATCCCGAACGCCGAGGTGATGGTGCTGCGCCCGGACGGAACCGAGTGCGATCCGGGAGAGCCGGGCGAACTGGTGCACCGCGGCGCCCTGGTCTCGCTCGGCTACTGGAACGACCCGGCCAAGACCGCCGAACGCTTCAAGCCGGTGAAATCCATCCACAACGGCCTGGTGCTGACCGAGCTTGCCGTATGGTCGGGCGACACCGTGCGCCGCGACGATGACGGCTTCCTGTACTTCATCAGCCGCAAGGACGAGATGATCAAGACCTCCGGCTACCGGGTCAGCCCGACCGAGGTCGAGGAAGTGGTGTATGCGCGCGACAACGTGGCCGAGGCGGCCGCGATCGGCGTCGCCCACCCGACCCTGGGACAGGCCATCGCCCTGATGGTGTATCCGAAGGAAGGCGCGAGCCTGGACGCCGATACGCTGCTGGCGGCCCTCAAGCCCCACCTGCCGGCCTATATGTTGCCGGCCAGGATCATGGTGGCCGAGGCCCCGCTGCCGCGCAACCCGAACGGCAAGATCGACCGCAAGCTGCTCTCGACCCAGCTCGAAGGCATCTTTAACGGAGAGGCGGCATGAACGCCCCGCGTCCCAAGCACGCGCCGCTGACCCAGTTCGAGGTGGTGGACGACACCCTGGTGGTGGGCGGCGTGCCGCTGCCGCGCCTGGCCGCGCGCGTCGGGTCCACCCCCTTCTACGCCTACGACCGCGCCCGCCTCACCGAGCGGGTAGCCCTGCTGCGGCGCCACCTGCCGCCCGAGATCCACCTGCACTACGCGATGAAGGCCAATCCGATGCCGGCCGTGGTGCAGCACATGGCGACCCTGGTCGACGGCCTGGACGTCGCCTCCGGCGGCGAGCTGCAGGTCGCGCTGGACACCGTGATGCCGCCCGAGCGGATCAGCTTCGCCGGCCCGGGCAAGAGCGACCATGACCTGCGCTGCGCGATCGCGGCCGGGATCGTGCTCAACCTCGAAGGCTTCGGCGAACTCGAACGCGCGGCCGCGATCGGCCGCGAACTCGGCATCACCCCCAAGGTGGCCGTGCGCGTCAATCCCGATTTCGAACTCAAGTCCTCGGGCATGAAGATGGGCGGCGGTCCCAAGCAGTTCGGGATCGACGCCGAGCGCGTGCCCGAGGCCCTGCGCCGGATCGGCGAGCTGAAACTGGATTTCGAGGGCTTCCATATCTTCAGCGGCTCGCAGAACCTGAAGGCGGCAGCGCTCCACGAAGCCCATGACAAGACCTTCGCGCTGGCGCGCCGCCTGGCCCAGGACGCCCCTGGCCCGGTGCTGACCCTGAACATCGGCGGCGGCCTGGGCATTCCCTATTTCCCGGGCGAGGAAAGGCTGGACCTGGAAGCGGTCGGCGCCCACCTGCGCGCCATCCTGCCGGAGGCGCGCCGCGACCTGCCCCAGGCCCAGGTGGTGATGGAGCTGGGCCGCTACCTGGTGGCCGAAGCCGGCATCTACGTGTGCCGCGTGGTCGAACGCAAGGAGTCGCGCGGCCAGGTCTTCCTGGTCACCGACGGCGGCCTGCACCATCACCTGGCGGCCTCGGGCAACTTCGGCCAGGTGATCCGCAAGAATTATCCGGTGGCGATCGGCCACCGCGTGGCCGGCGGCGAGCGCGAGACGGTCTCGGTGGTCGGCCCGCTGTGCACCCCGCTCGACCTGCTGGCCGACGGGATGGAACTGGGGCGCGCCCAGGAGGGCGACCTGGTGGTCGTGTTCCAGTCGGGCGCCTATGGCCTGACGGCCAGCCCGGGAGGCTTCCTGAGCCACCCGGCGGCGCGCGAAGTGCTGGTGTAACGAAGAGGAGAGTGTGCAGTGAGCGGATTGTGCGGATGGATGGGCCACGGCGCTTCGAGCGCCGATAACGAGGCCTTGCTGGCCACCATGGCCGCGCCCCTGGGGCGCTTCGACGGCGTGCCGGTGCGCCGCCTGGCCGGGCGGCGCAGCGCCGCCGCGGTCGCGGCCCGGCCGGCCAGCAGCCATGTCTGGCAGCAGGACGGCCTGACGGTGGCGGTGTGGGGCCAGGCGCGCATCGCGGCCACCCCGGCCGCGGGCGAGACGCTGGCGGCCGAGCTGGCCGCCGCCTGGCGCCAGGATCCGGACGCCGTGTGCGCCCGCCTGTCGGGCGCCTTCTCCCTGTGCATCCTGGACGAGGCGCGCGGCGAAGCCCTGCTGGCGATCGACCGTACCGGCACCCAGCCGCTGGTCTACCAGCTGGCCGGCGAGACCCTGGTGTTCGCGTCCTCCAGCGACGCCCTGGTGCGCCATCCGTCCACCCCAGGCCGGATCGACCCGCAAGGCCTGTACAACTACGTCTATTTCCACATGGTGCCGGGCCCCGGCACGGTCTACCGCGACCAGCAGCGCCTGCTGCCGGGCGAATGCCTGCGCTACCGCCAGGGCGCGCTCGAGAAGCGCAGCTACTGGCAGATCCGCTTCGACGAACAGACCGGCCCCTCGTTCGAGGAGCTGAAGGAAGAATTCCTGCGCATCCTGAAGGACAGCGTGCGCGAGGCGGGCGAGGGCGAGAAGGTCGGCGCCTTCCTCTCCGGCGGCACCGACAGCTCGACCATCGCCGGCATCCTGACCCAGGTCGGCGGCCGTCCGGCCGACACCTATTCGATCGGCTTCGAGGCCGAGGGCTACGACGAGATGGAGTATGCGCGCCTGGCTTCGCGCCACTTCGGCACCGCCCACCACGAGTACTACGTGACCCCGGACGACGTGGTCGCCGCGATCCCGCAAGTGGCGGCGATCTTCGATCAGCCCTTCGGCAACGCCTCGGCGGTGCCGGCCTTCTACTGCGCCCAGATGGCGCGGCGCGACGGCGTGACCCGCATGTTCGGCGGCGACGGCGGCGACGAGCTGTTCGGCGGTAACGAGCGCTACGCCAAGCAGCACGTGTTCGCCCTCTACGACAAGGTGCCGGGACTGTTGCGCAAGGCCCTGCTCGAGCCGGCGGTGTTCAACTTTCCGGCCGGCGGCATGATCAAGCCGATCCGCAAGGCGCGCAGCTACATCGAGCAGGCCTCGGTGCCGATGCCGGCGCGCCTCGAGACCTACAACCTGCTGGGCCGCTATGGCCCGGAGCAGGTGTTCGCCGCCGACTTCCTGGCCAGCGCCGACACCGGCGGCCCGCTGGCCAGCCTGCGCGAGACCTATGCCAAGCAGCCGTCGGCCAGCCTGATCAACCAGATGCTGGCGCTCGACCTCAAGGTCACCCTGGCCGACAACGACCTGCCCAAGGTCACGCGCGCCTGCGAACTGGCCGGGGTGGAAGTCGCCTTCCCCTTCCTGAACGACGCCATGGTCGAGTTCTCGACCCGCCTGACCGCCAAGCAGAAGCTCAACGGCCAGAAGCTGCGCTGGTTCTTCAAGGAAGCGCTGCGCGGTTTCCTGCCCGACGAGATCATCACCAAGCAGAAGCATGGCTTCGGCCTGCCTTTCGGCGTCTGGCTGCAGAAGCACCAGCCGCTGCAGGACCTGGCCTACGACAGCCTGTCGGCCCTGCGCGGGCGCGGCATCGTGCGCGCCGAGTTCATCGACGAACTGCTGGGCCGCCACCTGAAGGAACACCCGGGCTACCACGGCACCATGGTGTGGGTGCTGATGATGATGGAGCAGTGGTTCCGCCAGCGCCCGGTCTCTCCTGGGCCTCATGCCTGAGATCTGCCGTTTCGACCCCAGCGGCTGCGGGTTCCCGGCGCCGCGGGTGCCGCTGCTGCCGGCGCCCGGCTGGGCGGAACTGAGCGCGGACGGCGCCGACCGCGTGCCGTCAGGATTGCTTTCCGGCCCCGGCGTGCGCCGCTTCGCGCGCGGGCGCTACGCCCTGCGCGCCGCCTTCGCGGCGGCCGGCCTGGGCCCGGGCGGCCTGCTGCTGGCGCCGTCCTACCATTGCCGCACCATCCTCGATCCGGCGCTGGCGCTGGGAGCGCAGGTCGCGCTGTATCCGCTGCACGAGGACCTGCGTCCCGACCTTTCCGCCATCGAGGCCCTGGTGGCGGGCGTCGGCGCGGCTGCGCGCGTGCTGCTGGTGCCGCATTACTTCGGCATCGAGCAGCCGCGCGCCACGATGGAGGCCCTCGGCGCGCTGTGCACGCGCCACGGCCTGGTGCTGGTCGAGGATTGCGCCCATGCCTGGATGGTGGCCCAGCGCCGCGTCCAGGCCGGCGTGCCCAGCGGGCGCATGCTGGTGGCCAGCCCGTATAAATATTTCGCCTGCCCGGACGGCGGCCTGCTGTGGGGCGACCCGGGCCTGCTGCCGCCCCAGGGCGGCGCGCCCGGCCTCATGGCCGAGCTGCGCGCGGCGCGCGCGCTGACCACCCGGCCTGCCGCGGTCCCGCCTGCGGCCCTGCCGGCGCCGCAGGCGGGACCGCGCGGCGCCGAGCATCGCGGGCGTGAGGACGGTCCCTCGCGCTATTACGATGCGGCGCTCGAGCGCCGCGATGCCTTGCTCCAGACGCGCTGGCTCATCGAGCGCGCCCAGCCGGAGGAGATCGCGCGCCGCCGCCGCCAGCGCTACCGCCAGTGGCTGAACGCCAGCGCCGGCTGGCGGCGCGCGCGCCCGCTGGCGCCGGCCTTGCCCGAGGACTGCGCGCCCTACATGTTCCCGCTCTTGATCGCGCATCCCGACCCCGATTTCTTCCGTCTCAAGGCGGCCGGCCTGCCGATCTGGCGCTGGGACGACATGGCGGTCTCGGAGTGCGCGGTCGCCAGGCGCTACCGCAGCAGGCTGCTGCACCTGCCTTGCCACCAGGGCCTGTCCGAGGCCCAGATGGACTGGATGCTGGCGCTGGCCAGGGAGGTGCTGGCGTGAGCGGCTGGAGCGTCGTAGCGCTGGACAAGGGCCTGGGCGAACATGCCGAGGCCTGGGACCGGCTGAACCGCGAGCGCTTCGGCGCCCACCCGCTGTTGTCGGCCCTGTTCGTCGACGGCCTGCTGCGCCAGCTTGGCGCCGGCAACGAATACCTCTGCACCCTGCGCGACGAGGCGGGCGTGCAGGCCATGCTCATCCTGCAGCGGCGCAGGGGAATCGCCTGGCGCAGCTTCGCTCCGCCCCAGGTGCAGATCGGCCCGACCATGGTGCCCGAGCGGCGCATGCTGGACGATCTATTGCCGAGCCTGCCGGGCACGGCCCTCCAGCTCGACCTCCTGTGCAACGACCCCAGCTTCGGCGCGGTGCTGGCGGAGGTGCAGCCGCCGACGCACCGCATGGCCCACACCCTGACCATGCGCATCGCCCTGGACGGCAGCTATGCGGACTACTGGGCAGCGCGTCCGCGCCAGCTGGCCAAGAACATGCGCCGCTACGAGCGGCGCGCGATCGACGATGGCCTGCCGCCGCGCGTGGTGCGCCTGGATACGCCGGACCAGGTCGATGCCGGCGTCGAGCGTTACGCGGCCATGGAAGCGGCCGGCTGGAAGGGCAAGATCGGCACCGCGCTCGGTTCGACGCCCGAGCAGTATGCCTTTTTCCGCAACCTGATGCGCGACGGCGCGCGCCAGGGCCAGGCCCTGGTCTACGAGTTATGGCTGGGGGAGCAACTGGCGGCCTCGCGCCTCCTGGTGTCGAGCGGCGACATGATGGTGATCCTCAAGACCAGTTATAACGAGGAGCTGGCGCGCTATGCCCCTGGTCGACTGCTGCTGCGCGCCGTCATCGAGGACGCATTCGCCAGCTTTCCCGGCAAGGCGATCGAGTTCTACACCGATGCCAGTCCCGAGCAGCTCGAATGGGCCTCGGCCCACCGCTGGATCGAACATCTCACCCTGTATCGCACGCGCTTCGGCGGCGTGATGGCGAATGGCCTGAAAGCGCTGCGCGCACTGCGCGTCCGCCAGGCGCAGGCGGCCGACGAGGCCTCCGCGGTCGAGGTCTACACCCGGCCGGAGGCCCTGCCGGCCGAGGTGCGCCAGTTCCTCGAGCGTGCGGAAACGCGCAACCTGCAGTTCGGCTTCGACTGGTATCGCAACCTGGTGGAGACCGTCTACTCCGGGCATGAAGGCATCCGCCTGTACGTGCTGCGCAGCGGGGACAAGATCCTCGCGGTGCTGCCGCTGCGGATCGAGCGCGCCGCGCTCGGCTGGCAGGCCCACGCCCTGAGCAACTTCTACAGCGCGTTGTACGAACCCGCACTGGCTCCGGGAACCAAGGCGTCCGACCTGCTGCCCCTGTTCACCGCCCTGCGCCGGGAATTCCCGCGCCTGGGTTCGCTGATGCTGGCGCCGATGGCGCCCGCCTCCCATGCCTATGTCGTCCTGTGCGAGGCCTTGTGCAGCGGCGGCTGGTTCCCCTTCGAGTTCTTCGCCTTCGGTAACTGGTACCAGCGTGTGCGCACCGGCTGGCTGGATTACCTGGCGGAGCGCGAGGGCAGCGTGCGCAGCACCATCCGGCGCATGGGCAAGAAGTTCGCGGCCGAGGGCGGGGTGCTCGAAGTCGTCACTTCGCCGGACGACCTGCCCGGCGCGATCGAGGCCTACCGCAAGGTATATGCGGCCAGCTGGAAGAAGCCCGAACCCTTCGACGACTTCATGCCGGGCCTACTGCAGTTGTGCGCCGCCAAGGGCGTGCTGCGCCTCGGCCTGGCGCGCCTGCATGGGGAGCCGGTCGCGGTCCAGGTCTGGATCGTGGGCCACGGGCGGGCCGAGATCTACAAGGTCGCCTATGACGAACGTTTCCGCGACTATTCTCCGGGCACCCTGGTCACCGCCATGCTGATCCGGCACGTGATCGAGACCGACCAGGTCGCGGAGATCGACTACCTGATCGGTGACGATCCCTACAAGAAGACCTGGATGGGCGAGCGTCGCGAACGCTGGGGCCTGGTGGCCTATCATCTGGGCTCGCTGCCCGGCGTGCTGGGCTTCCTCCGCGAAGCCTCGGGACGAGCGATCAAATACGTGCGGCAGAGCCTGCGGCGCCCTCGCGACCAGGGCGGTGGCAAGCCCGAGAGTGGCACCGCTGCGTCTGTCAAGCCCCTGAATCCGGCGGCTTGAACCGGCAATTCCTGGGACAGCGCGGTTCAAGAACTGCGATTTCACATTCTATTACAAGATTAGCCATGTTCTTCGGGACAAATCCGTGTCAATACGGCTATTTTTGTTCATTTTTGCCAAATAAATTGGCAAAAAAGTAAGTGTCTGTTACAAATTTCTTTGGAATTTTGCGGCTTTTTTGCGATTTGTTGCCGTGCGTCCATTTCTTCGTGGCCAAACGATGCCTACAATCATCCCTGACTTCGAACGAAAGCACAGGGTCCCGCCCTCATCTCCAAGAACTTTCGCTTAATTCACGGCTGTGCATCACTTGTCCCTGCACTGGCGCTGATTCCTGATACTTCACCTGTTTTACCTGATTTTAGATAATGGTTGATACTAAACGTCGAGATTTCCTGCGCCGTTCCGGCGCAGTTGCCGCAACGGGCGCACTAGCCGCCTGCGGCGGTGGTAACGGTGAAGCTTTCGAGACCGAGAGCTCCACCCTTTTCGGAGAAGGCGCATCCGCCAGCACGCTGGCTGGCACGACCAGCAGTGTCGCTCCGACCACCTTGGCCAACGCCAACTTCACCCTGACCAGCCCGGTCGCCCAGTCGCAAGCTCCCTATACCCTGGGTTACGCTTTCCGCCAGGGCGATGTGCCCAAGGGCAGCAGCGTCATCGCCGATGCCGGCAGCCTGCAGGTCATCCCCAAGAACACCTGGCCGGACGGCTCGCTCAAGTTCGCCGTGCTGTCGGGCATCGTCGCCCTGGCCGCCAACACCCCCAAGACCATCACCCTGAGCCGCGCCGCCGCGCCGGCCACCACCACGGTGCTGGACACCGCGCGCCTGCGCTCCACCAACATCGTGGCCGAGATCGGCGCCGACGCCTTCGGCACGGTGCGCTGGTCGGGCGCCGACTGGCAGACCCCGATGGCCCAGTGGGTCTCGGGTCCGGTCATGTCGTCCTGGATCTACCGCAAGCCGGTAGGCACCGACAAGCACCTGGTCGCCTGGCTCGAAGTACGCCTGTACAACAACGGCGCGGTCGAAGTCCTGCCCTGGATCGAGAACGGCTACCTGCAGGTCGCAGGGCCTACCAACAAGGCGACCCGCTATACCTTCACCCTGGGCACCACCCAGCGCTTCGCAGGCTATATCGACCTCAAGCACCATCAGCGTACCCCGCTGATCGGCGGCGCCGCGCTGTCGTACTGGCTGGGCACGGACGCCAGCGTGACCCCTGCGCACAACAAGGCTTACCTGCAGTCGACCGAACTGGTGCCGAGCTACATGGCCACGGTCAACAACATGGCAAACGCCGTGCTCGGCCTGGTGACCACCTACCAGCCGCTGCAGGCCGGCAACCTCAAGTACGACCAGGATTCGATGGCCTCGAGCGGCTACCAGGATCCGATCGGCCTGCTGCCCCAGCACGACGTGCTCTACCTGACCAGCAATGCGCCGGTCGCGTACGGCGCCGTGGTGCGCAACGGCTTCTCGGCCGGCCGCTGGGGCATCCACTACCGCGACGAGACCACGCAGCGTCCGTTGCGTTTCTCGAGCTATCCGAACCTGAACATCCGTTCCGGCCAGGGCTTCAAGGACACCGGCGGCTCCTCCAAGGGCCAGTACACGCCGGCCGCGACCGGCGGCAACCCGCCGCAATGGGACGTTGCGCACAGCCCCTCGGTCGGCTACATGGCCTATCTCGTGACCGGTCGCTGGTATTTCATGGAAGAGGTGCAGTTCGCCGCCACCGCGAACTACCTCGGCAATGGCGACAACAACAAGCTGCGTGACGGCGCCAAGGGCCTGGTGCAGCCTTGCCCGGGCGCCTGGCAGACCCGCTCCTGCGCCTGGGACTGGCGCGCCAAGGTCCAGGCCCTGGCCGTCACGCCGGATGCCGACACCGCGCTGCGCGCCGAGTTCATCGCCTCGGTCGAGGCGAACATCGCCCACTTCCATGGCCGCTATGTTGCGCAAGCCAACAATCCGTATGGCTGGGTGAAGCCGGGCGAAGCCTATGTCGGCGGCACCCTGCAGGTGGGCGCGCCCTGGCAGCAGGACTTCGTGACCGCCGCCTTCGGCTACGCCCTGTCGCTGGGCCTGCCGGTGTCGTCCACCGCCGCCGCCAACCTGGCCGCCTTCTTCCAGTGGAAGGCGAAGAGCGCGGTGATGCGCCTGGGCACCCAGAGCGGCTTCTGGTACGTCAACGCCGTTCCCTACAACCTGACCATCACCCCGGTCGGCGCGCCCGACTACGACAAGGGCACCGGTCCGTGGCTGGCCTCGGACGCCCAGGTGTATGCCGCCACCTATGCCGCCAAGCCGGCCTGGATGAGCAAGACCGAAGGTCTGCTGGCAGCCGAGTACATGCCGGGCGAACGCGCCATGTGGGGCAACCTGATGCCGGCGATCGCCTACGCGGTGCGCCACGGCGTGCCGGGCGCGGCGGCGGCCTATGGCCGCCTGACCAGCGCATCCAACTGGAGCACCCTGCGCAACGCCTTCAATGAGCGTCCGGTCTGGGGCGTGCAACCGGCCCGGGCGGTCGAGGTAGTCCAGCCGGCGCCGCCTCCTGTGGTCGACCAGCCTGCCGGCATGCCGGCATGGCTGGCGGGCGCGGCGATCGGCCAGTGGGTGGAGATTCCGGGCACCTCCGGCGCCGGCGGCGCCGCCGCCAACGCCTACAGCGGCATCGCCTTCAACGAGCGCACCAACGAAATCCTGATCGCCGCCGCGGGCGGGCACAACGACTCCTACGACAACCGCGTGGTGTCGCTGCGCCTGACCGACAATGCGCCGAAGTGGGTCGTGCGTTCCGCGCCGAGCACCAGCACTTTGAAGGACGTCGCTTATTATCCGGATGGCAAACCGACCTCGCGGCACCTGTACGCCACCATGCACTTCGTGCCCCAGGTGAACAGGCTGATGCTGTTCGGTACGCGCGGCGCGGCCGGCAACGCCTACTTCTTCCCGGCGACGAACGGCTTCAACCTCGACACCAACACCTGGGATCCGGCCGGCACCTGGGCCGACATCCCGAGCGGCTCGGACTTCGGCGCGGTGATGCTGCGCTCGACCGGCGAAGTGTGGAGCGTCAACCTGGCGCGCTGGTCGCCGGCCACCAAGCAGTGGACGCGCCCGATCACCAACCGTACCAACGACCTGGTGCGGATGCCGATCGCGCACGACGAGCGGCGTAACCAGCTGTTCACCCTGAACTGGGGCGACGGCTTCGGCTACGGCACCCAGCAGCTGTACTCGACCATCGTTCCGGTGAATGGTTCGTCGCAGTACAAGATCTCGTTCAACGCGAGCGCGGCGCTGACCCAGCTGAAGGCGGACAAGCCGACCTATTCGGCCATGGACTACGATCCGGAGAACGACCGCTTCCTGTTCTATTGCGGCCAGGGCGCGGGCGCCGGCAGGATCTACGTGATCAAGCCGAACGCGGGAACGATCTGGGACATCAGCTTCCTCCAGACCACCGGCAAGCTGCCCCCGGCGACGCCGAGTTCGGGTGTGCAGAACCGCTTCCGCTACGTGCCGGCGCTGCGCGGCTTCCTCCTGATGCCGAACGCTTCGTCGAACCTGTTCTTCATCCGCACCGCGTAATCGAGCGGCCCGGCCGCGCGCCTTGCCGCGCAGCCTGAAGCGCAGTCCCTGCCAGGGGCTGCGCTTTTTTTTGTCTCATCGAGAGCGCGCCGCCGCCTCAGGCGTGCGGCGCGGGAGGCGGGATGGCGGTGCGCTTGCGCTTGAAGCGCGCGGCGAGCATGGGCAGCGCTTCGCGGTACAAGGGATGCTTGAATGCCCACAGCAGGACCAGCCAGGCCAGCAGCGTCAGCCCGGCGCAGCCCAGGAAACGCGAAGTCGGCAGCGCCTGGCCCGGCGCCTGCAGCCAGAGCTTGACCAGCAGCGCGGGCGCCAGCGTCAGCGCGGCCAGCAGCAGGTTGACGCCGAGCACCCGGCCGAGGGCCGCGAAACGGGTCGGCAGGCAGCGCTGCTTGATCGCGTACAGCAGCGGCACCTGGAGCATGGCGACGCCGACCACGGCGGTCGCGAAGATCTCCAGGTCGCGGAAGTGGTACACCACCAGCGCCAGGATGATGGCGCGCGCCGGCTGGAACAGCAGTTCGGCCGTGGCGACGTGCTTCGAGTGCCCGGCCGCCAGCATCAGCGGCGGCACCAGCCCGACCAACACGCTGAACGAACCGGCGGCGCAGAACAGCGGCACCAGGGGCGCCGACTGGTCCCACTGCGGGCCGAACATCAGGCGCAGCACCTCGAGCGCGAACAGGGCGGCGAAGCCGTAGAAGGGCCAGGCCACCGCGCTCGTCATCGCCAGGCTGGCCAGGTACTTGTCCTCGAGCGCCCCGCTGCCGGTGCGGTTGGCCTGGGCGAAGGCGGGGTAGGCGACGTTGCGCACCGCTCCCATGAAGTCGCGGTGGAACAGGTTCATCAGGCCCTGGGCGCGGCTCACCAGCGCGACCGACTTGAAACCCATCACCTTGCCGACCACCAGGTCGTTGATGTCCATCGCGATCGAGGTGATCACGTTGGCGAAGGTGACCGGCCCGCCGAAGCGCATGATTTCACGCCAGTGCAGCAGGTTGGGGCGCGGCAGGCGCCGGTGCGCGCCGCGCAGCGCCAGCCCGGCCGCCACCGCGGCGTGGGTCACCACCGCGCCGATCGCCAGGCTCAGCGAACCCATGCCGAGCCAGGCCAGCAGCAGGGTGGTCAAGGTCGAGAGCAGCGCGCCGGTCTGGTTGATGCGCATCAGCACGTCGAACTGGAGCTCCCGCCGCAGCAGCGCCAGCGACACGGAATTAAAGGGCAGCAGCAGGAAGCCCAGGGTCACCACCTGGACGATGGTGGTGATGTGCGGATCGGCATAGAAATGGCCGATCAGGGGCGCGGCCAGCTGCATCAGCACGAACAGCGCGGCGCCCATGATGAGCGACATGCCCCAGGCGCTGCCGATGTACTCGCGGTCGAGTTCCTTCTTCTGGATCAGGAAGCTGACCAGGCCGAAATCGCGGATCACCTGGGTCACGGCGATGATCGCCAGCGCCACCGAATACAGGCCGATCTCCTGCGGCGCCAGCAGGCGCGCCAGCACCGTGAACGAGACCAGGTTGAGGGCGATCCCGAGATAGCTGTCGAGGAAGGAGAAGGCGACCGCGCGCCGCACTGAGCTCATCGGTGCGCTTCCCGGCCTTCGCCGGCCTGCGCCGCCTGCGCCGCCGGAGGCGCGCTGATCTCCTGCAGCACCTGGGCCAGCTGGCGGGTCAGGTTGTCGCGCTGGAAGCGCGCGAGCTGCTCGGGCCGGCGCGGCGAGAACAGGGCGTCCTGGCCGCCCAGGCACAGGCGCTCGATCGCGTCCGCCAGGCCCGCGACGTCGCCGGGCTCGAGGCGCAGCGCGCCGCCGACCTGGGCGATGGTGGCGCCGACCTCGCTGTCGGCGATGGTCGAGGCCAGCAGCGGCCGGCCGCTGGCGAGGTATTCGAACAGCTTGCCGGGAATGCTGGCGTATTCGTACAGTCCCTTGGACACCGGCAGGTAGAGCGCGCTCGCGCCCAGCATCATGGCGACCGCCTCGGCATGGGTGACCCGGCCGCGTTCCTCGACCAGCTCGGCGATCCCGTGCTCGGCCGCGCGGCCCGGCGCGAAGCCGGCCATCGACAGCCGCAGGCGCGCCAGGGCGGGCGAGCCGCGCCGCTTGAGTTCCGCCACCGCGAGGTAGAGGTCGTCCGGACCGTAGCCGGGGCGCCAGACGCCGGTGTAGACGATCCGCACCAGGCCGTCGGCGGGCGCCGGCGCGCCTGCCTCGGCCGGAAAGCCGGGACTGAAGCCATTGGTGATCGCGAAGCGCCGGGCCGGCAGCACGTCCTGGGGCAGCAGGCCGAGGAAGGTCCTGGTGGTGGCGATCACCGCCGCCGCGCGGCGCAATACCCGGCGTTCCAGCAGGGGATTGATGCGGCGCTGCAGCCAGGTCGAGTTGTCCCAGGCGACGTCGCCCGGTTTCCACAGGTCGCGGTAGTCGACCACATAGGGCACGCCGGTGCGCCGGCTGACCTGCTCGGCGACCAGGAAGGAGGTCCAGGGCCAGCCGGTGGCGTAGATCGCGTCGAATCCTTCGGCGGCGTGCAGCGCGAGCGCGCGCTCGACCGCGCTCGGCGCCCAGGCTGCCGCGCCGTCCGGCACGTTCCAGGCGCGCCGCAGGCGCCAGTCGATCGCCCCGGCCACCCGCTCCGCCGGCAGCAGCGGCGCCAGCATCCTGCCGATGCGCGCGCCGAACTGCGCGCTCCACATCGGGGCGCGCTCGATCCGGGTGCCGGCGCGCACCTCGGCCAGCAGCGCCGGGTCGCATTCGGCCGGGTTGGGATTGTCGAGGGTGAGCACCAGCGGCGTCCAGCCGCAGTCGGGCAGGTGGTTGACGAATTCCAGGCTGCGCCGCGTGCCGGAGTTGAAGATCGGCGGGTACAGGTAGGCGATGACGAGAACTTTTTTCATGAATGCGTGCTGTGCTGGCGCTGGACGGTCTGGCCGCCCCGGCGCGCGCCCATGGCCACCGAGCGGTACACCGCCAGGTGCTGGTTGAAGCTTTGCTGCCAGACGAAACCGCGGGCCCAGGCCGAGGCGGCGCGCGCGCGCTCTGCGCGCGCTTCGCCCAGCCGGGCGGTTTCGTCGATCGCCGCGAGCCAGGCCTCGCGCTCGTGCGGCGGCACCACGAAGGACAGGGGACCGATGAGTTCCTTCAGGCTGCCCAGGGCGCTGAACAGCACCGGGGTGCCGGCCGCCTGGGCCTCCACCGCCGGGAAGCCGAAGCCTTCGTACAGGGTCGGGTAGAGCACCGCCTGGGCGCCGCGATACAGGGCGCGCAGTTCGCTATCCTGGAGGAACTCGGCGAACAGCACGCGTTCGCGCAGCGCCGGCGCCAGCGCCGCTTCGGCCTTGCCGCGCGCCGCGCTGCCGAAGCCGCACATCACCAGCTTGAGGCCGGGCTGGCGGCTGGCGGCCAGCAGCTCGATCGCCCAGTCCGGGCGCTTGCGCGCCATCGGGCCGCCCAGGTAGACCAGGTAGGGCGAGGCGCCGATGCGCTGCGCCAGCGCGGGCGGCACGCGGCTGTCCTCGGGCTGGAAATACTCCTCGTCGATCCCGTGCGGGATCACGGTCAGCTTGGATTCCAGCCAGGGCCAGCGCTTCAGGATGTCGTTGCGCGAGCTCTCGCTGATCGTGATCACGTGGGCGCACTTGTTCAGCGCGGCCGGGACCAGGCGGTCCCAGTAGAGCCTGGCGCCCAAGGTGTCCGGGCGCTCTTCCCAGGCCAGGGTGTCGTGCACGGTCACCACGGTCGGCACCGGCTGCCACAGCGCCAGCGCGCCTTCGGTGGCGTGCAGCACGTCCGGACGGCGCCGCCGCAGGCGCAGCGGCAGGCCGACCTGCTCCCAGGCGCGGAAGCGGTCGCCGCGGAAACCGAATACCTCGGCCTCGGCGCGGGCGCCGGGCGGAATCACCATGCCGTAGCGGGGATCGTTGCCGAACAGGCGCCACCCGAGTTCGGGATGCGCCTGGCCGTGGCGCAGGAGTTCGTATACGTATTTGCCCATGCCGCGGATATGTTCCGTGTTCAGGCAGCGCGCCACCATCCCGATTTCCAGATTCACCTTGCTTCCTCCTTGTGCGGCGCCAGCGCGCGCGCGTACGACTTGATCAGCACCTTCCAGCCCGGGACGTGGACGGGATCGGTGCGCAGTGCGGCCCAGCCGGCGCGGCGCGCGGTCGCCAGGCTGCCGCGCGCCAGATGGGCGCCGGCATAATCGCTCCAGCTCTTGGCCAGCAGGCGCCTCACCTGGGCATGGTCGGCTTCGCGCCCGTCGGGCGAGCGCATGCCCCAGTTGGCGAGCGCGCGACCGATCACGATCGCGCGGTAGTTCGCCGTCGGCAGCGTATGGGTGATGCTCGACGGGTGGATCCGGTACAGCGCATACGGGCGCGCGACGCGCTGGATCGGGGTCACGCGCGAGGCGCGCAGCCACAGGTCGTAGTCCTCGCCGACCCGCAGGCCGGCGTCGAAACCGCCGATCTCGGCGAACAGGGCGCGCTGCGCCAGCACGGTCGAGGTCCAGACCACGCAGTCCAGCAGCAGCTGGGGGTAGATCCAGCCCGAGGCGCCGCTCCAGCGCGCCGTGTCGCCCGCGCGCGCGCGCAGCTCCTCCAGGTAGGCCTGGTCCGGCTCGGGCTCGGCGCAGGGCCAGACCTGCCAGGCGGTATAGCTCATGCGGCAGCCGGGAACCGCCGCCATCTCCTCGAACTGGGCGCTCAGCTTGCCGGGCAGCCAGATGTCGTCGGCGTCCACAAAAGCGATCCACTCGCCGCGCGCCTCGGCGATGCCGCGGTTGCGCGCCGCCGCCACGCCGGCGTTGGCCTGCTCGATCACGCGCACCTCGGGGAATTGCGCCCGCACCAGGGCCACCGAGCCGTCGCGCGAGCCGTCGTCGACCACGATCACTTCCATGTCGGCGAGCTCCTGGGCCAGCACCGAGCGCAGGGTCGCCGCGATGTAGCGCTCGGCGTTGTAGCAGGGGATCACGACCGAGACCAGGGGAGACTTCATGGAATTCATCGTTGCAGGATATTCTTGAATACGCGCAGCTGGCCCTCGGTGGTGGCGTCCCAGCTGAAGCCTTCGGCGTAGCGGCGGGTCGCAGCGCGGTCGATCCCGGCCGCGCGCAGGCGCTGCACGCCGGCGGCCACGCCGGCGGCGCTGCGCTCGTCCATCAGCACTCCGGCGCCCGGTGCGGCCACCACCTCCGGCGTGCCCCACACGCGGCTGGCCACCACCGGGGTGCCGCAGGCCATCGCCTCGAGCAGCACGTTGGCCCAGCCTTCGCGGCTGGAGGCCAACACCAGGGCGTCGGCGGCGTTGTAATAGCGCGCCAGCTCGGCCTGGGGCAGCACGCCCAGGAAGCGCACCCGATCCTCGACCCCGAGTTCGCGCGCCAGCGCTTCCAGGCGCGCGCGTTCGGGGCCCTGGCCGGCGAGCAGCAGGACGGCGTCGGGCAGCAGGGGCAGGGCGCCGATCGTCAGGTCGTGCCCCTTGAGCTCCACCAGGTTGCCGACCGAAAGCAGGACGAAGCCGTCCAGCCCCAGCTCCTCGCGGATGGCGTCGCGCGCCAGCGGCCGGAAGCGCTCCAGGTCGACGCCGTTGCGCAGCGGGGTGATGCGGCCCGGCTCGGCGCCCAGGGCCATGAGTTCGGTCTTGAGCGCGTCGCACACCGTGATCAGGTGGGCGGCGTTGGCGGCGGCCCATTGGATCAGGCGGCGCGGCACCGGGTGTTGCGGGATCATGCTGATGTCCGAACCGCGCGCGGTGATCACCACCGGCTTGTTGAAATAGCGGCCCAGGCGCACCGCGGCCACCCCGTCCGGGTAGAAATAGTGGGCGTCGATCAGGTCGAAGTCGTGGCCTTCGTCGATCATGCGGCCCAGCGTCGCGCGCGCGCCCTGGGCCAGCATGGCGGGCGCCAGGTTCATGCCGACCTTGGGCAGCAGCGGGTAGCGCGGGTGCGTGACCGACAGCCCGTGGCGGGTCTCGGCGGCGGGCACGCGTGCGAAGTCGGCGTAGCGCCCGAAGCGCCGGTGGCGGAACGGGAACCAGGGCACCGGCGCCACGACCCGGCTGCTGACGGCGCCGCTGGCCACCAGGTGGCGCAGGCGGGTCTCGACGAAAATGCCGTGGTTGGGCCGGACCTGGTTCGGGAACAAAGTGCTGAAGGTGAGGATCTTCATGCCCGTGTCACGGCGGCGTAGACGGCTTGGTAGCGGGCCACGCTGGCGGCCCAGTTGCGTTCGCGTTCCACGAAGGCGCGTCCGGCGCGGCGCAGTGCCGGCCAGGATCCGGGCGCGCCCAGCAGGGCAAGGGCCTTGTCCGCCAGCGCGCGCGCGTCGCCCGCGGCGAACAGCACGCCGGTCTTGCCATCCTCGATCAGCTCATGGTGGCCGCCGACGTCGGAGGCCACCAGCACCCGGCCCTGGGCCATCGCCTCAAGCGGCTTGAGCGGGGTGACCAGGTCGGTCAGGCGCATCTTCAGGCGCGGGTAGACCAGCACGTCGACCAGGTTGTAATAGCGCTGCACGTCGGCGTGCGGCACGCGGCCGGTGAACACCACCTGGTGCTCGACGCCCAGGCGCTTGGCCTGGGCGCGCAGGGCGGCGTCCTGCGGGCCGCCGCCGACCAGCAGCACGCGGATCGCGGGGTCCCGTTCCAGCATGCCCGGCAGGGCGTCGAGCAGCACGTTCAGGCCTTCGTAGGCGTAGAAGGAGCCGATAAAGCCGAGCACCTTCTTGCCCGCCAGGCCAAGCTGTTCGGCCAGGGTTTCGTCGCGCGCGCCCTCGGTGCTGAAGTCCTCGATGTCGACCGCGTTCGGGATCACGGTGACCTTGTTCGCGGGGATCCCGCGCGCCACGATGTCGCCGCGCAGGCCTTCGCAGATGGTGGTCACGGCGTCGGCCCGGCGCAAGGCATGGGTTTCGAGCGCGCGCGTGATGCGGTAGCGCAGGCCGCCTTCGCTGCTGGTGCCGTGGTCGACTGCGGCGTCTTCCCAGAAGGCGCGCACCTCGTACACCACCGGAATGCCGAGCTTGCGGCCGACGCGCAGGGCGGCGACCGCGTTCAGCGAGGGCGAATGGGCGTGCAGGATGTCGGGCCGGACCTCGCGCGCCACTTCCAGCAGGCGCGCCGCCAGGGCATTGATCACGCCGAGCTGGTTCAGCACCGGCACGCCGGCCATGGCGCCCGGCTGGCTGCGGTGGAACACCAGGCCGTCCACGGTTTCGCTGGCGGCCGGCGCCGGGCCGTGCTTGGGGCTGGTGACGTGGAAGGTCTCCCAGCCCAGCGCGCGCTGCTGCTGCAGGATCGAGCGGGTGCGGAAGGTGTAGCCGCTGTGCAGCGGGATCGAGTGGTCGAGCACATGCAGCACGCGCAGCGGACGGCCGCCGTGCGCGGCGTCGCGCACGTTCGGGTGGACGACAGGCTGGTTCATGCCGCGCCTCCTTCCAGCTCCTTGCGCAGGAAAGCCTCGAACATCAGGACAGTCCAGATCGGCGCGCTGTAATCGCGCCGCCCGGACTCGTGCTGCTCGACGAGCTCGCGCAGGAACGCGGTGTTGAAAATGCCGGTGGCCGCCAGTTCGGGGCCGAGCAGGGACTCGCGCACGCGCTGGCGCAGCGGACCGCGGAACCAGGCCGCCAGCGGCACCGCGAAGCCCTGCTTCCTGCGGTACAGGATGTCGTGCGGCAGGTGGCGCTCCATGCTCTTCTTGAAGATGTACTTGCCTTCGCCGTTCTTCAGCTTGATCGAGGACGACAGGCCCGAGATCCATTCCACCAGCTGGTGGTCGAGCAGCGGCACCCGCACCTCGAGGGCGTGGGCCATGCTGGCGCGGTCGACCTTGGTCAGGATGTCGCCCGGCAGGTAGGTCTTCATGTCCAGGTACTGGATCAGCGACAGCGGGTCGTCGGTGGGCGCCTTGGCGGCGTGGCCGCGCATCACGTCCAGCGCGCGGTAGCCCTGCAGGCGCAGGCGGAAGCCGTCCGAGAACAGGCGCGCGCGCATCGCGTCCGACATGATCGACACGCCGTGGAAGTAGCCCTCGACCAGGTCGCGCGCCAGCGATTCGAAGGTGGTCTTGGCGCGGAACACGCGCGGCGCCCAGTCGGCCTTCGGATAGTACTTGCCGAGCGGGCCGAACACGCCGCGCCGCAGGCTGGACGGGATCTTCGAGCGCACCGCGTCTTCCGCCATGGTCAGGCGGTAGCGGCGGTAGCCGGCCAGGTTCTCGTCGCCGCCGTCGCCCGACAGGGCCACGGTGACGCGCTTCCTGGCCAGCTGGCACACGCGGTAGGTGGGAATCGCCGAGCTGTCGGCATAGGGTTCGTCGTACAGGCCGGCCAGGGTGTCGAGCAGGGCGTAGTCGTCGGTGTCGACGGTCTCGACGTGATGGTTGGTCTTGTACTGGGCCGCCACCACGCCGGCGTATTCGGATTCGTCGAAGGCCTTGTCATTGAAGGCGATCGAGCAGGTGTTGACCGGCTCGTCGGTGAGATTGGCCATCATCGCCACCACCGCGCTCGAGTCGACCCCGCCGGACAGGAAGGCGCCCAGGGGCACGTCGGCCTTGAGCTGGCTCTGCACCGCCTCGCGCACGCGCGCCGCCAGTTCGCCGGCGGCGTCCTGCTCGGTCATCTTCTCGTGCAGCTTGAAGGGCACGTCCCAGTACTGGCGCGGCTGCGGCACCGGCTGGCCGACGCGCACCGTGAGGCACCAGCCCGGCGCCAGCTTGCGCGCGGCGCCGTAGATGGTCTTGGGCTCCGGCACGTAGCCATAGGCGAAGTAGTCCTCGACCGCGGTCGGATCGATCTCGCGCGACAGGCCGGGGTGGGCGCGCAGCGACTTGAGCTCGGAGCCGAAGATGAACATCCCGTCGGGCAGCAGCGCGTAGAAGAAGGGCTTGACCCCCATGTGGTCGCGCGCCATGAACATGGTCCGCTTGTTGCGGTCCCAGATCGCGATCGCGAACATGCCGCGCAGGCGGTGCACGCAATCCTCGCCCCAGGCTTCCCAGGCGTGCACGATGGCCTCGGTGTCGCTGTTGGTGCGGAAGGCGTAGCCCATCCCCTGCAGCTCGGCGGTCAGCTCGCGGTAGTTGTAGATCTCGCCGTTGAACACCACGCCGACGTCGCCGGCGGCGTTGAACATCGGCTGCTGTCCGGCGGCCAGGTCGATCACCGACAGGCGGCGGTGGCCGAAGCCGACCCCGGGCTCGGTGTAGATGTCGCCCTCGTCGGGGCCGCGGTGATGCTGGGTCTCGTTCATCCGCTTGAGCAGCGCCGGGTCAATCGGGCGCGCGCCGCGGGTATCGAAAATGCCGACTATTCCACACATGATGTGATGCTCTTCCTGAAGGGGGTTTTACGTTCGCACAGGCTGTCGTACAGGGCCTGGTAGCCGGCGACCATGGCCGGCATCGAATAATGGGTGAGCACGCGCTGGCGCCCGGCCTCGCCGTGCTCCAGCGCCAGCCGCGGATCCTCGACGTAGCGCGCCAGGGCTGCGGCCAGGGCCTGCGGGTCGCGCGGCGGCACCAGCTGGCCGGTGACGCCCTCGGCGATCACCTCCGGCACGCCACCGACGCGGGTGCCGACGGCAGGCAGCTGGCTGGCCATGGCTTCCAGCACGCTGCCGGGCGTGCCCTCGGCGATCGAGGAGATCGCGTAGATGTCGAAGGCGCGCAGGATCTCGGGCACGTCGTTGCGGGCGCCGGGCAGCCAGACCTGGCTGTCCAGGCCGAGCGCGGCGGCCTTCGCGCGCAGGGCCGGCAGCAGCGGGCCGTCGCCGACGATCGCCAGGCGCAGGCCGGCCGCCTGGCGCGGCAGGCGCGCGCGCAGCAGGGCGAAGGCTTCCAGCAGGGTGGCGTGGTCCTTGACGTCCTGGACCCGGCCGACGGTGCCGATCACGGTGCAGTCCGGGCCGAAGCCGGCGCCGAGCTCCGGACGCGGCTCGCCGGCGGCGCGCGGGCGGAAGCGCTCGGCGTCGATGCCGTTGGCAAGCAGCCGGCTCTTGTGCTCGGGAACGCCGATGAACTCGCGGTTCCAGGCCAGCATGTCGCCCGAGTTGGCGTAGCAGCAGTCGTAGAAGGGCAGCATCAGGCGGCGCAGCAGCCGGTGCTTGGGATTGCGGCCCTCGGGGTCCGAGGCGTCGCGGCCGTGCAGGCCGTTGACGCGCGCCGGCACGCCGGCCAGCAGCGCCACCGGGGCGTATTCGAGCGCCGCCAGGTTATAGGTGTGCAGGATGGCGGGGCGTAGGCGGCGCAGCAGCTTGAACAGGGCGGCGTGGGTGCCGGGCGACAGGCCGGGCTGCTTGTCGAGCGCGTAGAGCTCGACCCCCGGCTTGCTGATGCGGCGCGCGAAGTCGGTGTAGCCGGTCAGGCAGATCACCGCATGCCGGTAGGCCTGGGCCGGCATGCGGTTGATGCGCTCGACCAGCAGGTTTTCCAGCCCGCCGAAGTCGAGCCGGTAGAGCAGGTGCGCAACCAGGGGCGCTTGCTCGGCGTCGCGCATCAGTGCGCCTCCGTGGCCGCCAGCGCGGCGTCGATCGGGGCGTAGTTCGCCGCCAGGAAGGCGCGCAAGGCGTCGCGCGCGGCCTGCCTGTCCTGCGTCAGCGGGGTGGTGAAGATCAGCGCGGCGCCGTCGCCCGGGCGCAGCGCCAGGCGTTCGCGCGCCTGCCAGGCCTTGCCCACGTAGCCGCTGGTGGTGGCGTGGCCGCCGACCCGCAGCCAATGCCAGGACAGCAGCTCGCCCTCGGGCCCGGTGATGCGGGTCTCCAGCACGGTGAAGGCGCGTCCGCCGGCGGTTTCCACGCGGCGCTCGGTGCCGAGTTCACGGTACTGGTTGTGTTCCCCCGCCAGGCGGTTGACGGAGCTGATCAGGGGCCGGCCGCTGCCGTCGTTGCGGTAGTAGAGGATCGAGAGCGCCACCGGGGCGCCGCCGGCCGCCAGGGTGCGGTCCAGGCGCGCGTCCGGATCGACGAAGTCGGGACGCCAGCTGGTGAACGGGGGCGCACTTTCCCAGGCCAGCGCCGGCTGCGCCAGGCGCGAGGGCTGGGGCAGGGCGACGGCGCGCTCGTTAAGCGCCGCCAGCGCCGGCCACAGCGCGACCAGGGCGGCGAAGGCCAGGCCGGCGCCGGCGAAGACGGCCGGCGCGGCGCGGCGCCCGGGAGCGGCGGCGGCGAGCGCGGCGGCGGCGTCCGCCGTCGACTCGTCTTCCTGCCACAGGCGCCCGACCCAGAACATCAGGAACATCACCAGGCCGAAGAACAGCCAGCCGTAGATGATGTGGTCGACGCCGGCGGCCAGGCGCATGCTGGACAGGTGGCCGATCATGACGATCATGTAGGCGCGCAGACCGTTGGCGATGATCGGCACCACCACCGAGACCGCGATGAACAGCGCGCGCCGCTTCCAGGAGCGGTAGCTCAGGTAGGCGTACAGGCAGCCGAGGGTGATCGAGGCGATCAGGTAGCGCAGGCCGCTGCAGGCCTCGACCACCGACCAGCTGCCGCTGGGAATCTCGAACATGGTGCCGTTGCGCAGCACCGGGATGCCGGTCAGGCGCAGCGCCGCCACCGTGAAGTCGGCGGTGAATTCGATCAGCGGAGCGACGAAGACCTCGCCGAAGGGCACGGCGAACAGCAGGAACAGGAGCGGGAAGGCGAGCGCGCCGGCGATGCGCCGTCCGCACACCGCCAGCACGGCCAGCGGGAACATGGCCACGAAAGCGTACTGGCGCACCACCTGGACTTCGCCCAGGGTCGCCACCAGCCAGCCCAGGCCGGCCACCGCCACCAGCGCCAGCGCCGGCCACCAGGGTTCGAGCGGCAGGGTGCGCAGCAGCTCGCGCCGGCGCCAGGCCAGCCACAGGCTGATCGGCGCCACCACGTAGCCGTGGGCGAAGGTCTCGGAGCTGTTCCACAGCGCGACGATCGAGGCGGCGGTGTCGAAGTAGAACAGGAGCGGGGACAGCAGCGCCAGCGCGATCAGCGCGGCGCGGGTGGAATCCAGGGCGCCGGCCGGCTTGACCAGTTCGGGGGGAGGGATCAGTTGCATTCCAGCCTCGCTTCGATCCTGGCCAGGTTGCTCGGCCAGCTATACATGCGTTCGACACGTTCGCGCGCGCGGCTGCGCAGCGCGCCGTGGTCCTCGCCGAGCACACGCAGCACGGCTTGCGCGAAGTCTTCGGCGCCTTCGGCCAGCAGCAGGTCGGCTCCGGGCTCGGCCTGCACGCCCTCCAGCGCCTGCGGCGTGACCACCACCGGCAGGGCCATGGCCATCGCTTCCAGCACCTTGTTCTGGATGCCGCGCGCCACCCGCAGCGGCGCCACCGAGACCGCGGCGTGGGCCAGGTAGGGGCGCACGTCCGGCACCGTGCCGGTCACCGTCACGCCGTCCTGGCGGCCCAGGGCCTGCACCGCCGGGGTCGGGCGCGCGCCCACGATGTAGAAGCGCAGGTCGGGCAGGCGCGCCAGCAGGCGCGGGAAGATCTCGGCCGCGAACCATTGCACCGCGTCGACGTTGGGCCAGTAATCCATGGCCCCGGTGAACACCACGGCGCGCTCGCCTTCCGCATAGGGGGTGGCGTAGGGCCGCGCGGGCGAGAAATACTCGGTGTCGACGCCGTTGTTGAAGTGGCCGATCTTGGCGTCGCTCTCCGGCGCCAGTTCGCGGAACAGCTGGGCCTCGGGCTCGGTGGCGAACAGCGCCGAGTCGCACACGCGGGCCACCTCGCGCTCGTAGGCCAGCAGGGTGCGCGCCTCGCGGCCGTACAGCCAGCTCATGGGCCAGGATTTCTGCTGGGCGTACTGGCGCCACTTGTCGGAGTCGACGTCGCAGAAGTCGATCACCCGGCGCGCCTCTGTGTAGGGCAGGGCGTATTGCGCCATCGGCGAGGAGAACACCACCACGCGCGCGATGTCGTGCTCGCGCATGGTGCGTTCGACCCAGCCGCGCATGCCGGCGTCGCGGTAGTAGTCGGCCGACAGCGCCCGTCCGCCCAGCAGCGCGCCGAGGCTGCGCAGGCGCGCCAGGGTCGGATCCAGCTTGGCGAAATGGCTGCCGGCGCACAGCGCGCGCACCTGGTCCACGTACTGCCAGTCTTCGGGCGCGTCGACGAAGGTGCCGAGATGCACCCGGTAGCGCGCCGCCAGGTGGCGCAGCAGGTGGTAGGAGCGGATCTTGTCGCCCTTGTTGGGCGGGAAGGGAATCCGGTGCACCAGCAGCAGCAGGTCGTCCATGTTATCCGAGGTTCCTGACGATGTGGGGGCCGAGCGCGTTGGCCAGCGGCAGCGGCAGCTTCTTCCACAACTTGATGAAGAGCTGGTACTTGGGATTGAGCGGGTTGTTGTCCGGCAGGGCGGTGGCGCCGTACAGCTTGTATTCGTAGGGCAGGTGCTGGGCAGTGAAGCCCCAGTTCTTCTTGAAGTCGTAGGCGCCGGTGCCGAGCTTGCTGCGCCCGAAGTCGAACAGGCGGCAGCCGCGCGCGGCCGCGGCCTGCATCAGGTTCCAGTACATGAAATCATTGCCCGCCACCTCGCGCGCGATGTCCATGCCGCCGCCGTAGTAGGGCACCACCTCGTCGCGCCAGTAGAAGGACAGCACCGCCGCCACCAGCTGGCCGTCGGCGGTCTCGATCACGCGCACCTCGCATTCCTCACCGAACACCTGTTGCAGCAGGGCGAAGTACTTCTTGGGGAACACCGGGGTGCCGAGCCGGTGCACGCTGTGGGCATAGGCGGCGAACATGCGCTCGACGTCGTTCTCGACCACGCCGCGCAGGCCCAGCTTGATCCCCTTGCGCACCATGGCGCGCTGCTTGCGCGGGATCGCGTTCATGTTCTCTTCGTCGTCGCCCGAGATCGCCTTGCGGAAGGTGACGTAGAGTTCCTTGGTGTGCCAGGCCGGGTCGTCCGGGTGGAAGCGCTGCATGCCGCGGTATTCCAGGTGGCCGACGCCCAGCTGTTGCGCCAAGGCGTGCGCGGCTTCGTCCAGCATGCGGCGCGCGCCGGCGTCGACCGCGGCCGGGCCGCCGTAGACGCAGAAGGGCATCCCGCCCAGCGCATGGCCGAACAGCCGGCTCTTGATCTGGGCCAGCGGCAGCACGCCCTGGATCGCGCCGTCCTGCTGTACGTAATAGAACCAGGTCTTGATGCCGAACGATTCCTCGATCACTTTCTGCCAGCCGGACAGGTGGAAGAAGGTGGCCTCGGGGCAGGCGCGCACGAAGGCGTCCCAGCGGGCGTATTCGTGCGGCTGCAGCAGGTGCAGGGTCTGCGGGCCGGCCGCGATGACCGGGGCGGCCCGCTTGGCCTGCGCGGCTTCGATGATCGAGTTCATGGCGAGTTTATTGTGTGCCGAGGAAGACCCGGTCCATGCGGTCCCAGGTGAAGTCGCGGGCCAGCTGTTCCAGGCGCTTTTCCATGCGGCCGATGTTGACGTAGTGGCGGAAGCGCGACTTGGCGTCCAGGCCCTCGGGGCGCGGCTGGCCGGGGTCGATCTCCCACGGGTGGAAATAGAACAGGGCGCTGCGGCCGTCCTTGCGGTTCACCTGGCGCAGCATCCAGCGCGACAGGGCGTAGGGCAGCAGGCGGAAGTAGCCGCCGCCGCCAGCCGGCAGGTTGCGCCCGCCCAGGCGCACGGTGGTGATCGGGACCTCGAGCAGGCCGTCCGGCCCGTTCGGGTGGAAGGGGAAGCGCGGCGCGTCCGGCATGCCGTAGTGGTCGTGCAGCACCGGGTAGATGCTGGAGCTGTAGCGGTAGCCCGCCGCGCGCAGGGCGTCGAGCGCCCACAGGTTGCCCTGGCCGATCGAGAAGCTGGGCGCGCGGTAGCCGAGCACCTCGACCCCGCCGATGTCCTCCAGCAGCGCCTTGCTGCTGCGGATGTCGTTATCGAAGGCGGCGCGGTCCTGGTCGGAAGCGCGCAGGTGGCCATAGCCGTGGCTGGCGAGCTCGTGGCCGCCGGCCACGATCGCGCGCACCACCTGGGGGTAGCGCTCGGCGATCCAGCCGAGGGTGAAGAAGGTCGCCTTCACGCCGTGGCGCGCGAACAGGTCCAGGATGCGCTCCATGTTGGCCTCGACCCGGCATTCGCGCTGCGGCCAGCTGTCGCGCGCGATGTAGGGCGCGAAGGCCGAGACCTGGAAGTAGTCCTCGACGTCGCAGGTCATGGCGTTCACCGGCCGGCCGCCGGGCGCGGCCAGCTGCTGCAGTTCGCTCGGATCGATCTTCATGGCTTGTCCTCCACGCCGGGCTGGTCGCCGACCACTTTCTTCAGCAGCGACAGCACCGAGACCAGGGATTTCTCGAGGCGCACCAGGCGCTCGTCGGTATGGCCGTCCGGGTGGGCGGCCGCCAGTTCGGGGGCGTCCAGGCCGGCCAGCTGGCCGCCGGTGCGCACCTCGCCCCCGCGCAGCACGGCTTCGCGCGCCGCCGCCGGCACCGCCGCGGCGTCGGCCAGGCCGGCGCCTTCCGGCAGGCGGAACTCGTCGGCGATGTCGCGGATGACGGTGCGGATGTGCTCTTCGTCGAAGCCGTGCAGCTCTTCCAGGTAGCCCATCAGGAGCACCCGGTCCATCAGGGTGTTGACCTTGCGCGGGATGCCGCCGCTGTAGGCGTGCACCTCGGCCAGGGCCGCGTCGGAGAAGGAGGGGTCGCCGTTCCAGCCGACCGTGGCCAGGCGGTGCTCGATGTAGGCGCGGGTCTCGGCCGCTTCCATCGGGCCCAGGTGGTAGCTGGCGATCACGCGCTGGCGCAGCTGCTGCATGTCCGGGCTGTGCAGGGTGACCCGGAATTCCGGCTGGCCGAGCAGGAAGGTCTGCAGCAGCGGCCGCTCTTCGGTCTGGAAATTCGACAGCATGCGCAGTTCCTCGACCGTGCGCGGCTTCAGGTTCTGGGCTTCGTCGATCACCAGCAGCGCGCGCTTGCCCTGCTGGTCGACGAAGCGCAGGAAGTGCTCGAGGCGGGTCAGGAGGTCGGCCTTGCTGCCCTCGAGCGGCAGGCCGAAGCTCGACACCACCATGCGCAGCGTGTCATCGGCGTCCAGGTGGGTGTTGACGATGTGGGCCGCGACGATCTTGTCCTTGGGCAGGCGGTTGAACAGGTTGCGCACCAGGGTGGTCTTGCCCGCGCCCACCTCGCCGGTGATGACGATGAATCCTTCGCCCTGCGACAGGCCGTACTCGAGGTAGGCCATGGCCCGCTTGTGGCCCTTGCTGGCGAAGAAGAAGTGCGGGTCGGGGCGCAGCCGGAAGGGCTTGTCGCTGAACTGGTAATAGGATTCGTACATGGCGCGGGTCCGCTCAGAACGTCATCGAAAGGGTCGCCGAGATCGCGTTCTCGGAATACGAGGTGCCGCCGCCGCTGCCCGAACCTTCGAGCCGGCGCAGCTCCACGTTGCCCTGCAGGGCGCGCTGGAAGCGGCGCTGCAGGCCGAGGCGCACCCCGCGGTTGGTCTGGCGCGCCCCGGTCGACAGGGAATTGCTGTGCGCGGCGTTCAGCAGCGCGTAGGCGCTGGCGCGCGCCGACAGGCGGTAGGTCATGTTCGCCGCCACCCCGCGCTGGCGCGTGTTGTCGTTCAGGTTGAACAGGCTGCTGCCCAGCAGGGAGCTGTCGGCCTGCTGCACTGACAAGGCCTCGCGCCGGGTGTCGTAGAGCGACAGCAGCAAGGTGCTGCGCGCTCCCTGGAACGCCGCCGAGGCCTGGAACTGCTTCTGCAGCATGTAGCGGTTGCTCAGGTAGTTGACGTCGTCGGCCAGCGTGGGCGGCAGGCCGGTGGCCTGGAGGTAGGCGGCGATCGCCAGGCGGCGCTGTTCCGGGTCCGGGAAGTTGGGCGTGAACAGGCGGTCCAGCAGCTCGGCGGTGTCGACCGCGGAGGGCAGCGTGAATTGCGAACGGGTGGTGGTGACCGATTCGCTGAAGCCGATGTTCCAGACCGTGTGGCGGCTGCGGTGCAGCGCCGACAGGGAACGCGATTTGCCGAAGTAGCGATGGCCGACGCTCATGCTCAGCGTGGTGCGGGCCGAGGGCGAATACTGGAAGCCCGCGTTCCAGTTGTTGCCGCGCGTGCGCCCGCCGAGCGCCTGGTAATCATTGTCATCGTAGCCGCCGCCCGCGTTCAGGGTCAGGGTCGGCAGCACCCGCCACGACAGCCCGGCGCCGATGCTTTCGGTCGAGGAGTCGCCGGCCAGCCGGTCGGTCAGGTCCTGGCGGTCGTAGCGCAGGTTCCAGCCGATGCGGCGTTCCTGGGGACTGGAGAGCGCGAGGCTGTAGGAATCGCCGCGCGTGTTGCCATAGCCCTCGCGCCCCGTTTCGACCGAATCGCGCGTGTAGCGGGCGAGCAGCACGGCGCTCGAGCCGAAGCGATGGGTCAGATAGGGGCTGACGCGCCAGGTCGACACGTTGGTGCGGTTGCTGGTGCTGTAGGGGTTGTCGGAGAACTGCTGGCCGAAGGCCGATACCGTCTGCTGGCCACGGCTCGCGGCGGCGTCCAGGAACAGCAGGTCGTCGAGCACGCGGGCCTTGAAATCGGCCTGCAGGTCGCTGCCGCTGTCGCGCAGGTTGGGGGCATCGTCGTCGCTGTACAGGAAGCGGCGGAACTGGTAGCGCGCGGCCAGCTGCATGCGCTGGTTGCGGGCCGCCACCGAGAAGGCCGGGGCGAGCTCGGTGACGAACTCGCTGCGCGCCTGTTCGCGCGGGGACAGGTTGACGTTGTCGGTCCAGGTTTCCTTGACGATCATGCTGGGCGTGAAGGTGATCTCCGCCCGGCTGCACGGGGCGAAGGCCAGCCCGACCAGCAGCGGCAGCAGGGCGCGGCGCGGCAGGCGCCGGCCATGCGGCGCGCGCTCAGCCATAGTTGTAGTCATACGTGGTTTCGCCCGGGAAGGCACGCATCTTGTTGTAGATGAGATTGACGTTGCGGCATCCTTCGAGTTGGTGCAGCGCATCCTTGACCGCATGCTGGGTCGTGGTTTCGGCTTCCACCACCATCACGATCTGGGCCATGTGGCTGGCCAGCACGCGCGCCTCGCTGGTGAGCAGGATCGGCGGCGAATCGAAGATCACGACCCGGTCCGGATAGCGGTTGGCGATCTCGTAGACCAGGTTGCGCATGGACTGGCTGGCCAGCAGCTCGGTGGCGCGCGGATTGCTGGCGCCGGCGGCCAGGATCGACAAGGTGTCGACGTTGGTGCGCAGCAGGACGTCGCCGACGTCCAGATTGTCGTTCAGCAGGACGTCCATCAGGCCGCGCTGGGCCGGCAGGCCGAGGGTGCGCAGCACCGAGGGACGGGCCACGTCGGCATCCACCAGCAGCACGGTGTGGTCCAGCTCCATGGCGATGCTCATCGCCAGGTTGATCGCGCAGAAGGTCTTGCCTTCGCCGGCCAGTGAGCTGGTCACCATGATCAGGTTGTTCGGCTTGCCGTTAGGCTCGCGCGGCAGGAAGGCGTCCTTGAGCAGCGGCCGCTTGATGATGCGGAATTCCTCGACCACCGGCGTGCGGCCGGCGGCCGCGGTCACCATGCCCATGTTGCGCATGCGCTCGAGGTCGAGATGGACCTGCTGGGGCGCGCTGCGGCGCGGCGCCGCGGGCGCCTCCACCGATGCCCCGGGCTCAGGCGTTGGGGCTGCCGGCGCGGCGGCGAGCGCCTCGACGGCCAGGGGAAGATCGTCCGCGACGGGGCGCGTGGCCGCGCCGGAGACCTGGGGCTTGGACGCGGCTGCGCCCTGCTCGATGCGGTTGGCCGCTTTTTCGATAATGCTCACTTGTGCTCCTGGCGTCTTTAAGTGCTGCCTTTAACCACGGTCATCGCGATCACCGCGCTGTATGCCGCAAGCAGCATGAGCACCGAGATGCCCAGCGCCCACAGGCGGCGTTTCTGCCGGACCTTCTGTTCGTCGGTCCAGGTCATGCTGA
This sequence comes from Massilia sp. KIM, assembly GCF_002007115.1. NCBI lineage: Bacteria > Pseudomonadati > Pseudomonadota > Betaproteobacteria > Burkholderiales > Oxalobacteraceae > Massilia > Massilia sp. KIM. Next base: position 393,310 of record NZ_MVAD01000004.1, read on the forward strand.
CCGTGCCCAGGATCGGCATGCCGGTCACCTCGCGCAGCACCGATTGCGACAGGAAGGTCGGACGAACCTGGCTCATCAGGAGGGCGACGGCCAGGCCGGCCGCCAGCGCGCCCGCGAACACCAGGCTCGCCAGGCGCAGGCGATGCGGGCCGGCCGGGGTCGAAGGCACGGTCGGCGGATCGATCACGCGGAAGGTCAGCATGTCGGTGGCCGAAGAGAGGTCGCCCGACAGCTTGGCCGACTCGCGGCGCTCGACCAGCTTCTGGTAGTTCTCGCGGTTGATTTCATAGTCGCGGTTGAGCTGGGCCAGCTGGGCCTCGATCTCGGGCGCGCCGACGATCTGGGTGCGCATGGTCCCGACGCGCGCGGCCAGCATGTCGACCCGGGTACGGAGCGAGGCCACCTGGGCTTCGGCGACCGAGAGCTGGACGTTCAGCTGCTGCAGCATGGGGCTGTAGTTGGCGCCCGGATCGGCGCTCTTCTTGCGCTTCTTGAGTTCTTCCTGTTTCTGCGCCTCGAGTTCGGCCAGCAGGCGCTTGCCCGACACGATGTCCGGATGGGCGTCGGTGAACTGCATGCGCAACTGGTCGATGTTCTTCTGGATCGACGCGATCCGGCCTTCCAGCTCGGGGTTGGCCCCGGCCGGATCGGCGATTTCGGCAGCGACCGCGGCCGGGTCGTCGCCGGTGATCTGGCGTTTGATGGCGTTGCGCGCCTGTTCCGCTTCGGCCAGCTGCAGGCGCGCCATGTTCAGCTGTTCGTTCATCTCGTTCAGCCGGCTGCTCGAGTCGCCCTGGTTGGGGAACATGCCCAGGTGCTGGATCTTGAATTCCTTGACCCGGTTTTCGGCGGCGGCCAGCTTTTCCTCGTAGCTGCGGATCTGGTCGTCGATGAACTGGATCGCCTTTTCCGACTCCTGCTTCTTGCCGCCGAAGCTGCCCTCCACGAAGATGGTCAGCAGCGACTGCACGATGTCCTTGGCCAGCTTCGGGTTCGGATCGTTGTAGGTGATGGTGTAGATGTCGTCGCGTTCGGTGCCGACCAGCTTGATATTGTCGATCAGGTCGTCCACCAGCTGCTCGTGTTCCTTCTGGCTCTTGGTGGTGACGTCCAGGTCGGCCATGCGGATCACGCGCTCGACATTGGGCCGGCTGATCAGGGTGCTGCGCATGAACATCACCTGCTGCTCGATGTTGGGCAGGGCGGTCATGTTGGCCAGCAGCGGCTTGAGGATGCTCTGGGTGTCGACATAGACCCGGGCGCTGGCCTGGAAGTTGTTCGGCAGCGAGAACACGACGGCCCAGCCGACCAGGGCGACCACCCAGGACACGGCGACGGCGTGCCACCGGTACTTACCGATTGCTTTTAAGAACGTCAGAATGACGGCGGAAATTTCAGCCATGGAGGGTAATCTCGGAAGGTGAACGAGCTGTGGACTTGCGGGCGGCTAAACGGAGTAAGGTGAACAATGATCGCTTGCGCTTAGAGTATTTGCAATTGCATAATGGAAAACCGTAGCGGCAACGCCACCTTTCCCGCGTCTTTCCAACACTTAGTTGAAGTTGAGAAACTACTTCAGTTCCGCGAAGTTGCAATTTTTTACTCAACCTAGCTAATCATACAACATCTTTACTTTTGTCACTTTTTCTATTGTGCATCCGTATTGTGACAACGACATGTTTTAGGTGAATAGATGTTCCCATATTCTATGTTCGGCTTGCCTAAAATGCTATCTAAATGGCAATCGTGCGCGGTGGCAATGGTTCTTAGCGTGGCGACAATACATCAGCCGGTGTCTGCAGGCCCGCTCGTCGCGACCGTGGCCGCCGTCAAGCGCTCCGTGGTTGCCGTCGGCAGCCACCTGCCGACCCGCAGCCCGGCGGTCAGCTTCGCCGGCACCGGCTTCGTGGTCGGCGATGGCCTGACCGTGATCACCAATTCGCACGTGGTGCCGGACGTGATCGATACCGAACGTAAAGAAACTTTGGGCATAGTGCTGGCGGTCGGTGACGGCGTGGTGTTCCGTCCCGCAGTGCTGGAGGCGCGCGACCGCGAACACGACCTGGCGCGCCTGCGCCTGAGCGGGACGCCGCTGCCGGCCCTGCAGCTGGGCGACTCGGACAAGGCCGCCGAAGGCCAGGATCTTGCCTTCACCGGTTTTCCGCTGGGCGTGGGCCTGGGCCCCTTTGCCGCCACGCACCGTGCGACCCTGGCGGCGATCACCCCGGCCATCATGCCGGTGCGCGGCGGACAGGGATTGAACGCGCGCGTGATCAACCAGTTGCGGCAGTCGCAGTTCAAGCTCTTCCAGCTCGACGCCACGGCCTACCCCGGCAATAGCGGGAGCCCGGTCTACGATCCGGAGAGCGGGATTGTGTTGGGGATTGTTAACATGGGCGTGGTGAAAGGCGCGAAGGAAAACGCGATCACGAATCCGAGCGGCATCAGTTACGCCGTGCCCGCCAAGTACATTCATGCACTTCTGCAACAGAAGACGCCATAAAGCATGGAATTGCGTCGAAGACATTGCCGAGGTGTCTGGATAGGTTAAAATATTGGCAGTAATACTAGCGATATTTGCAACTATTCCCTGGCGCCTGGCGCCGTCGTGCATCGAGGAAGGCATGGATATGTTTGGTACGAAGAAGTGGCTGGCCCTGGTTTCCGCTACCCTGACCGCGCTGGCCCTGGCTGGCTGCGCCAGCACCGGCACGACGGTCGCCGCCGACTCCCCGCCGGTCGTGCCGACCGATTACCTGATCGGTCCGGGCGACAACATCAACATCATCGTGTGGCGTAATCCGGAAGTGTCGCTGTCGGTGCCGGTTCGTCCGGACGGTAAGATCACCACGCCGCTGGTGGAAGACCTGCCGGCCGCCGGCAAGACCTCGACCCAGCTCGCGCGCGACATCGAAGCGGCGCTCGCGAAATACATCCAGCAGCCGGTGGTGACCGTGGTCGTGACCGGCTTTGTCGGCATGTACCAGGATCAGATCCGCGTCATCGGCCAGGCCATCAAGCCGCAGGCGCTGCCCTACCGTAACGGCATGTCGCTGATGGATGTCCTGATCGCCGTCGGCGGCGTCAGCGAGTTTGCGTCCGGTAACAAGGCCCAGATTATTCGTACCGTCGACGGCAAGCAGCAGAAACTGGCCGTGCGCCTGGACGACCTGTTGAAATCGGGCGACATGAGCGCCAACCTGTCGATGCGCCCAGGCGACGTGCTGGTGGTGCCCGAGAGCTTCTTCTGAGCCTGCTGTCGGGTTTTTTTACATCCAGCCCGGCCTGAGCCGGGGCGGGCGCGCGGCGCCCGATTCAAGTCCTTGATTTCATTGAGATGCAAGGCCGGCCGCACGTGTGGAATACTTATTGCTTGTTTTTTAGAAAGCGGTGGGGCACATCACCGGGTGACTTAGTACGCTCACATTGAATGGGATGAAGATTGTGGACAACCAGGACCAAGATTCCGCGCCGAACGCCGAAGGGGCGCCGAGCAATCCGCGGCGGCGTCGCTTCGCCAGCACCGGCATCAAGGCTTCGGGGGTGATCCTGACGGTGGCCAGCCCGCCGGCCATGGCTACCTATATCTGCAAATCGCCCTCCGGCTTCATGTCGGGCAACCTCAAGAGCAGCCCCGGCAACCAGACCGTGATCTGTTCCGGCCTGTCGCCGGGCTACTGGAAGAACTGGCCCCAGGCCTGGCCCTCCGGTTGCTATCCGACCGCCACCAAATACCGTCCGGCCACCACCTTCGCCTCGGTCTTCCCCGGCGGCGGCACCACCCTGTATCAGCGCGGCACCCTGATGCAGGTGCTGACCGACAACAACAACAGCCAGGATCCCTACAACCTGGGCGCCCACCTGGTCGCTGCCTACCTCAATGTGCGCAGCAACAAGATCAATTACTTCACTGAGACCAGCCTTAAGATCATGTGGCACGACCTGTGCAAGTACGGCTATTATTCGCCGAAGGCGGGAACGCGCTGGACCGCGGCCGACGTCGCTTACTACCTGTCCCGTACCGAGCACTGATCCGCTTGCGCTTCCGATGGCCTTGCTGCGCTAGAGATGTGGAAACTGATTGACGGCCAACGCTTGAGCCACCGCGGCTGGGAAGACGAATACGTGGTGTACAACGACATCTCGGGCGATACCCATTTGTTCGGCCCTGATGCCATGCAATTGCTGCTGCGCCTGCAGGCGGCTCCCGCGGACGAGGACGTGCTCGCGCAGGCCCTGGACGTCGAGGCCGGGGATCGCGATGCGCTGGTCCTGGCCCTCGAGCAGCTCGCCGGCCTCAACCTGATCGAACGCGCCTGATGTCCACGCTTTCCGAGCTGACGGCGCCCACCCTGCGCGGCGCCCTGCGCGAAGGCAAGCTGTGCCTGCGCACCGGCGCCTTCAGCGTGCGTGTGCGTTCGGGGCTGCCCGCCGTCGCCGACACCCTTGCCCTGCTGTATGGCGACTACCCGGCCGAGGTCGGCGCGCCCTTCGCCGATTTCCACATCCACCTGCGCCGTCCGTATGGCCCGCGACGCTGGCTGCGGCCCCAGGTCGCCTTCGACATGGAGGGCGCCGCGCCCTTCCTGCCGCTGCCGCTGGACCAGGCGTTTCCCATGTTCGAGTGGGTATTCAACTGGTATATCTCGAGCCGCGCCCATAGTTACCTGATGATCCACGCCGCGGCGGTCGAGAAGAACGGCAGGGTGGCCGTCCTGCCGGCGCCGCCCGGCTCCGGCAAGAGCACCCTGTGCGCCGCCCTGGTGTGCTCCGGCTGGCGCCTGCTGTCGGACGAGCTGTGCCTGGTGCGCCTGGCCGATGGCCTGGTCCAGCCGGTGCCGCGACCGGTCAGCCTCAAGAACGCGTCGATCGGCGTGATCCGCGCCTTCGCTCCGCAAGCCGTGTTCAGCCCCGAAGTCAGGGACACCGCGAAGGGCACCATCGCCCACCTGAAGGCGCCGCGCGACAGCGTGCAGCGCGCCGAGGAAGCTGCCCGTCCGGGCTGGATCGTGTTCCCGCGCTACGTGGCCGGCGCGGCCGTGCAGATGGACACGCTCGCGCCGGCGCGCACCTTCACGCGGGTGGCGGAGAACAGCTTCAACTATGGCCTCCTTGGACGCGAGGGCTTCGAGGCCCTGGCCGGCCTGGTCGAGGCCGCGCCCGGTTTCGAGCTGAGCTACGGCCACCTGGACGAGGCGCTGGCGCTCTTCGATCGCATGGCGGCCGCATGAAGGCGCAGGCTTCGCCGCTGCTGCAGGTCCTGCGCGCGCCGGAATCCATGGCTGCGCTCGGGCTGGCCGACTGGGACCTGCTGTTGCGCCAGGCCGAGCGCGCGGAGATGAGCGCGACCGTTCTGGCCCTGGCCGAGGAGCACGGGCTGCTGGAGCGGCTTCCGGCCCCGGTGCGCGAACAGTTCGCCTGGCTGCCGCCACTGATGCGGCGCCACCGCCAGGGCTTGACGTGGGAGGTCGGCGAACTGGCGCGGCTGCTGGAGCCGCTGGGCGTTCCGCTGCTTTTGCTCAAGGGCGCCGCCTACGCGCTGGCCGACCTGCCGCCGGCGCGCGGCCGCCTGTTCTCCGACATCGACATCCTTGTTCCCCCTGAGCACCTGGGCGAGGTCGAGGCGGCCCTGATGCTGGAAGGCTGGGTCACCAGCAATCCCGACCCCTACGACCAGCGCTACTATCGCGAGTGGATGCACGAGCTGCCGCCGATGCAGCACGCCCGTCGCCAGACCGTGCTCGACGTGCACCACGCGATCCTGCCGCGTACCGCGGCCGCGCGGCCGGACTCGGCCAAGCTGTGGCGGGCTGCGCTGCCGGTGCCGGGCCAGCCGCGGCTGCGCACCCTCGCTCCGGTGGACATGGTGCTGCACAGCGCGGTCCACCTGTTCTACGAGGGCGAGTTCCACCATGGACTGCGCGGCCTGTACGACCTGCACCGCCTGTTTGCCCACTTCGGCGCCAGCGAGGATTTCTGGGATGCCTTGCCGCGCCGCGCGCGCGAGCTGGAGCTCGGACGCCCGCTGTTCTACGCCCTCCGCTACGGCAGGCGCTTGCTCGGCACGTCTGTGCCGCAGCGGGTGCTCGAGGCCATGGCGCCGGCCGCTCCCGCCGCCCCCCAGCTGGCCTTGATGGACGGCTTGTTCGAGCGCGCCCTGCGACCCCAGCACCCGAGCTGCGACGATTGGCTCAGCCCGATCGCCCGCTTTTTCCTCTACATCCGCGGCAACTGGCTGCGCATGCCGCCCTTGCTGCTGGCGCGGCACCTGACACGCAAGGCGTTTGTTTCCAAGAAGCAGCAGGTAGCTGGCGTCTGACCGCCGCCCTTGGCCGCCGCTCCCAGGCCTGGAAGCTGTCGATTTTTTTTACACCTGACCCGGCTTTGTCGCGATAGCCGGCGGCCGGAATTTACAAGTTGTTGAATAATAAAGTAAAAAATTTTCTGGCACGCTAGTTGCTTAATGATGATCGAGCGTCAACACAAAGCGAGCTCGACGAATATTACTGCTGATTGCAACGCACAACGAGGACTTACACATGAAAAACCTTAAACTGAAACTGGTCGCCGCAGCCTCGACCATGGTCATGCTTGGTGCTGCAGGCAGCGCTCAGGCAGGTTCGCACGCACTGGCTGCGATGAACATCCAGAACTTCAACATCGTCACGACCAACGTGAGCTTCTTCGCCTCGGTCGATACCTCCTCGACCAGCGCGATCCTGAACGGCGCCGGCGCAGGCCCGAACGGCGGCACCGGTATCTCGGACGCCAATATCGCCGTGGCCCCGGGTTCGAACCCGGTGCTCGGTAACAACGCCGCATTCACCGGCGGTACGATCACCCCGGTGGGCCGCGCCCTGCCAGCGACCAACTACTCCTATGCTGACGCGCTGATCGAACACGGCCCTGGTGGCGGCCTGCCGTTCAACGCCTACACCATCGCTGAAAGCCACCTGCGCGACGCAGGCTCGGCATCGGGTACCTCGACCAACTCCTCGGCGACCGGCTTTACGGCCAGCTTCACCGCTGGCCAAGGCGCGACCCTGGACTTCAGCTTCCTCGCCGACCCGCTGATCCGCACCTTCCTGCAGCCGACCACCGGCACCTTCGCACAAGGTACCCTGAGCGCCAGCCTGACCATCGCCTGCGCCTCGAGCGTTGGTTGCGGCACGCTGCCGGACGGCTCGACGATCATGGAAGGCGAGACCGTGTTCAGCTGGGCTCCGAACGGCCGTGCCGGCGGCGCCAACGGCGTGACCGGCCTGATCGGCGGCATGGAATACCTGGATGCCGAGAACCTGAACCAGTCGATCAGCCGCCTGACCGCCGGCGAATCGAACTATTCCGACCTCGCCACCCTGGGCGCCTTCCGCGCCATGACCGGCATCCTGAATGCAGGCTCCTACACCCTGACCCTGGCGATGACCTCGACCGACTCGACCCGCAAGGCCGTGCCGGAACCGGGCTCGCTCGCCCTGCTGGGCCTCGGCCTGGGTGGCCTGGGCCTGATGGGCCGTCGCCGCCAGCGCAAAGCCTGAGCTCTTCGGCGCTAGCAATCAAAGCAGTTCCGGCCTTGCCGGAACTGCTTTTTTTTATGGGCGGCAGGGCGCCCCCCGCCATGGGGGCTTTCGCTGTCCTGCATGCACAAAATGCTCTCCGGTCCCACTCACTGCGTTATCATGATCCTCGATTTACACAATGCAACTTGCAACGCTGTTGACCGCGTTGTTCGAGACAGTCGAGAGTAAACCATGAACACAAGTCAGATCGAGCAGATCCTGGACCTCGCGCGCTGGGCGCCGAGCGGCGACAACACCCAGGTCTGGCGCTTCGAGATCCTGGGCCCCGACCACTTGGTCGTGCATTGCTTCGATACCCGCGAGGATTGCGTGTACGACCTCGACGGCCATCCCAGCCAGATTTCCTACGGTGCGCTGCTCGAAACGATGTCGGTCGCGGCGACCAGGTTCGGCTTGCGTACCGAGGTCAAGCGCCTCGAGGGCGGCGCGCCGACCGAGGCGAAGTTCGAGGTGCGCTTCCTCGAGGATGGCGCGGTCGCGCCCAGCCCCTTGCTGCCGGCGATCACGGCGCGCACCGTCCAGCGCCGACCGATGAGCACCAAGCCCCTGACGGACCAGCAGAAGCGTGCGCTCGAGGAAGCCGTCGGCCCCGGCTACCACCTGATGTGGATCGAGGGCGCCGGCCCGAAACTGCGCACCGCCCGCCTCATGTTCGACAATGCCAAGCTGCGCCTGACCATGCCGGAGGCCTACGAGGTCCACCGCCGCATCATCGACTGGAACGCGCAGCGCAGTCCCGACAAGGTGCCGGACCAGGCGCTCGGCGTCGACGCCGCCACCCTGAAGCTGATGAAATGGGCGATGGTGAGCTGGCGCCGCCTGTCGACCATGAACACCCTGATGGGCACCTGGGCGCCACGCCTGCAGATGGATCTGCTGCCGGGACTCGCCTGCGCCGCCCACTTCGTGCTGAAGGCGAAGCAGGAGCCCAAAACCATCGACGACTATGTCGAGGCCGGCCGCGCGGTGCAGCGCTTCTGGCTGACCCTGACCCATCTCGGCTTGTTCATGCAGCCGGAAATGACGCCCCTGATCTTCTCGAAATACGTGCGCGAGGGTCGCCAGTTCACGCAGCTTCCCGGGCTGCAGGAGCGCGCTGCGCGCCTCGAGAAACAGGCTGCCGCGCTGATCGGCGCCGATGGCCTGTTCCCGGTCTATATGGGGCGCCTGGGCGCCGGCCCGGCGCCGCTGGCGCGCTCCGAGCGCCGCCCGCTGGCGGAACTGATGAAACGCTGAGCCGGCCCGCCTAGCGCCCCTGCTGGCGCAGGAACTGGCGTTTGCCGATGAAGATGGCGAGGCGCTGGATCGGGTGGCGGTTGCCGCCACTGCGCTTGGTGATCGTCAGCTTGTTGCGGTAGGCATCGAACTGCATGCCGTAGGGGGCGGCCAGCACGCGGCCGCGGCCCAGCAGGATCTTCAGGGCTTCGGTGCCGATGATGCCGGCACACAATTGGCAGGCCATGAAGGTGGACGGGCCGCGCTGCTCGGCGAAGTTGACCGATTCCGGCACCACCAGGTAAGGCCGGTGCAGCCCCGCCGGGGCCAGGCCGACCACGAAGCGGATCGCCTTGTCCAGGTCGGGCAGATCGCCCCACTGGAAATACTCCTCGAAGCTCATCTGGCCGGGCATGAAGTTGAGCAGGGCCGCGCCCATGCCCAGCGGCGCTGCGGTGGTGGCCGGGATGCCCAGTCGCGCGCAGGTCGCGAAGGTCTGCTGGCGCGCCTCGAAGGCGAAGAAGTCGAGCGCGTCCACGTACAGGTCCACCCCGCCCAGGAACTCCGGCAGGTTGTCGCGGTTGACGCCCTCGGGGAAGATCCGGATGTCGACCTCGGGATTGATGTCGCGCGCCATGCGCGCCAGCACCTCGGTCTTGGGCTGGTCGAGCGTGGACATCATTGCCCCGACCTGGCGGTTGAAGTTGGCGACCCCGAAGGTGTCGAAGTCGGCGATGTGGAACTTCGTCACGCCCAGGCGCACCAGGGTCAGGAGGTGAACCCCGCCGACGCCGCCGCCGCCGGCGATGGCCACGCGCTTGCCGCGCAGAACTTGCTGTTCTTCCGGCGTGACCCAGCCGATGTTACGGGAGAAGGCTTCTTTATAATCAAATGCTTGACTCATCGATCAGGATGGATTGGCGACTTGTGGATAAAACAATGTCGCGCAAGGCGCGACATGCTGGGGGAAGACAGCCGGGTGCAAGGCTCAGCCGGTATGCCGCTCGTCCATGCGCAGCAGACGGTTGATGATGCCCATCTCCTCGCGCGGAGAGAAGAAATAGGGGTAGAAGGAGCGCTCGCTGGCGCCGCTATCGGCGCCGAAAGTTCCGCCGTACCTCTTGATCTGCTCGGTGACGAACTCCAGGTTGACGCGCAGCAGATAGGCCGGCGCGTTCACCCGGGTGTTGATCTTCAGGTCGCCTTCCTGCTGGAAGCCCAGCATCCGCTCGTAGAAGCGGCGGTGACGCGGATTCACCTCGATCACGATGTCGGTGCACTCGTGCAGGTCGCGCGCATAGATCACCGCCAGGTGGAACAGGTTGGCCAACGACGCCTTGGAACGTACCGACGGATCGAAGGCGAGCTTGGTGAACTCGCACAGGCGCGCGCCGCGCTTGCGGTGCGCGTCGAGCTCTTCCTTGAAAATCTCGTCCGCCAGCATGCCAATATCAGAATCGATGCCGATCGTCAGCGTTCCCACCACATCACCCTTGTCGGTCGCGGTGAGCGTGATACGGTTGGGATCGTTGCTTAGCTGATGGGTACCTGCGTACCCTCGCCAGGCATACATCTTGTTAATCAGCATACTGGCCGAGTTGCGGCCGATCGCGGTATCGGTAAGCCTGATTCCATAAGAATCTTGGTTCACGATAACATCCTCTAGTATGGAGGAGGACATCTTATCGTGTTCTTCGACTTGATGAGCGTCCGATAGAGACTCCTCGGGTTCTTCGGCGGGACGCATTGTCTCAGCAGTATTATTCATCGTGGCTTACCTCGCTCCGGGAGAGGCCAGCTCAAGCGGGGCCTTGTTGTACTGACAATTTCCTGACTAGCAGGCATCATTTGTTGACAAAAAGAATATTAACTATTTACATAGATTTAAGCAAATTCTTTGCTTCATTCATCTGTGCGAAATTCTTGTGTTTTTGCAACAGCTTGTCGAGTTCCTGGCGCGCCGCCTCCTTGTTGCCGGCCCGATGCTGGGCGACTGCGTAGTGATAACTGATCTCCGGCGACTCCGGAGCCAGCTTGCGTGCCGACTCCAGCAGGGGCAGGGCGCGCGCGGTATTGCCCTGCTCGACCAGGATCCAGCCCAGGGTGTCCAGCACGCCGGGGCTGTTGCTGGCCAGCTTGTGTGCCTGCTCGGCGGTGGCCAGGGCGCGGCTATCCTTTTCCTGGTGATAGGCCCAGGCAAGATTGTTCAGGACCAGGGGATTGTTCGGAATTAGCGTCTGCAACTCCTCCAGCTTCGCGATCGCGGGCTTGTAGGCCTTTTGCGCCAGGTAGAGATCGCTCAACAGCAGTTGGGCGTTCACGTCCTTCGGGTTGTTCTTGGTCCACGCGAGCAGCCGGTCCTGGGCAGGCTTGAGCTTCTCGGCCGCGATCAGCGCGCGGGCGCTCTTGATCGTTAGCTCGGATACCTTGGTCAGGGCAAGCGCCTTGTCGTAGGCGATCACGGCGGCGCCGGCGTTTCCTTGCGCCATCCGGATATCGCCTTCGACCGCATGGCCAAGCGCGGCATTGCCTTCCATTTTCTGGATCTGGCGGGCCTGGTCGAGCGCCTCGTCGAAGCGCTTGGTGCGGGTGTCCAGGTCGACCAGGGCGAGGCGCGGCGGCATGAAGTCAGGACGCAGGTCGATGGCGCGCTTCAGGTTCTGGGTGGCGGCGCTCTGGTTACCTAATGCGATATTTGCACTTGCCAGACGCATATAGGCCTGAGGCGAGGTCGGCAAGAGCTTCACCAGCTTGCTATAGCTTTCCTGCGCACCGGTGTAATCCTTGCTCGCGATCTGTGCTTGCGCCTGCAGTTCGACGACCTCCGGATTGGTCGGATGCACGGTGGCGATCTTGTTGGCGAAGCTCAGGGCCTTTTCCGGCTGCTTCATGTACAGGTAATGCATGCCCAGCTTGGTCGCGGTGGCGATGACGTCCGGCTTGGCGTTGTGGGCCTTTTCGAACCAGGTGGTGGCTTCGTCGTCGCGCTTCTGGGAGCGCGCGAGTTCACCCAGGGCCATCATGGCGTCGGTACTGTCCTTGTTCGTCTGCAGGACTTTTTCGAAGCGGGCGCGGGCGGCGTCCGGTTTGTTTTCCTGGATGTCCATGCGCGCCAGGTTCAGCGCCACCGGGAAGAAGTCAGGCTGGAAGCTGAGGGCTTTCTCGAAGGCCGCACGGGCATTGGCGCGGTCGTTCTTGAACATGTAGACCGCGCCCTTGATGTTCTGTACCTCAGGGCTCTTGGGCTGCCGCTTCTCGAGGGCCTCGATGGCGGCCAGCGCCTTGTCGAAGTTCTTCAGGCGGATTTCGGTCTGCACCAGGGCCATGGTGGCCTCGGCGGAGTTCGGATCGAGGGTGGTGGCCAGCTCGAGCTCGCTCAGGCCGCGCGCCTGATCGCCCTGGGCCAGCCTGGACAGCCCCAGTGAGGTGCGCACCGCCGCCGCCTTCGGCGCCAGTTCGACCGCCTTCTCGAAATAGTTGCTGGCCTTTGAAAAGTCCTGGACCTGCATATAGGCCTGGCCGGCCAGGGCCAGCAGCTGCGCGTCCGTGCTCTGGTCCTTCAGGATGGGCTCGAGGGCCAGCGCGGCATCGCGCGGTTGCGCATTCTTGAGCAGCACCTGGGCCAGCAGCTTGCGCGCATAGACGTGGTTCGGGTAGGTCTCCAGGTAGTTGCGGACATGGCGTTCGGCCTGTTGCAGGGAGCCCAGCTGCAAGTCGACCGCGCCGGCCAGCAGGACGCTCGGCATGTGCTGCGGGGCGACTTTCAGGATCTTCTGCAGCTGTTCCTGGGCGGCGCCGTTATTGCCTTGCCTGAACTCATACAGGGCGCGGGTATAGGTGAGTTGCAGATTGTTCGGCGCCAGCTTGGCTGCCGCGTCGATTTCCAGCTTTGCCTCCGGCAGCTTGCCCCGGGCAAGCTGAATCGAGGCTTTCTCGATGTGCGCCGTACGATGATCCGGTTTCAGTTTCAGGACCTGGTCGTAGGCCGTCAGGGCTTCCTCGGGCGCGTTGCTCAGGCGCGCCAAGGCGCCCTTGGCCATCCAGACGTCGGGATCCTTGCCGGCCTGGGCGACCGCCTGGTCCATGGCGGCCTTGGCGCCGGCGCGGTCGTTTTGCGCAAGCGCGTATTGCACCTGGCCCAGCAAGGCGTCGGCGTCCTTCGGATCGAGCGCGAGGGCCTGGTCATAGGCCTGCTTGGCTTCCGGCACCTTGCCGGTCGCCAGCAGGGCGTTGCCGCGCAAGCTCAGCAAGGGAGCGGACTTTTCCGCCAGCTCGGGCTTCACCTCTTCAAGGACCTCGGCGAACTTTCCTTGTTGCAACAACACCTTGCCCAGCAGCGGCATCACCCGCTCCGCCGGCAGGCCGAGTGACTGTGCTTTTCGCGCCTCTTTGTCGGCAGAGACAAGATCGCCCAGTTCCAGGTGCACGGCGGCCAGCTGGATGCGCGCTTCGCGATCGTCGGGACTCTGCTCGACCGCATTCTTGAGCTGGATCAGGGCGGCCTTGAAGTCGCCCTTTTGCTCGTATTGCTTGGCCTCGGCGAGCAGCTCCGGCGTGGAGCCCTGGCGATCGCAGCCTGCCAGGCCGCCCGCCAGCATGGCGCCGGACATCAAGGCAGCGGTGAGAGTAAGCTTGCTACGGTAAGACGACATCGTTTTTCCTTTGGCTAGGCTGAGGCGGTGACGGCCGGCAGGCGCCTGGCGGCGCCGGCGACGAACGCGAATTATCGAGACGTGACTCTCCAGCGACAAAGCTGGTTTTGTTGTCAACAATAATACCTGAAGGAATAGTTCAGCAACCACCCAGCAGAGGCCCAGCCTGCATAAAACCTGGAAATGGTCGTGCCGCGGCAACGGCCTTGTCCGGACCGGCCAAGCTGCTCAGCCGTCGTCCGTGCCCGGCTTGCGCAGGCGGGCCAGCAAGGCCTCGACATTCTCTCCCACTGGCAATCCGTGGCGGCGCAGCAACTGCACGTGCAGCACCAGGTTCTCCAGCACCAGCTTGGCCGACACGGCCAGCAGGGTGGTGAGCTTGTCCTCGGTGCTGAACTTGTCCATGGCGGCGGCCATCTCGCACAGGTGGGTGGCGACCAGCGCGCGCAGCTCGTCTTCGGGGAAGGGCAGGTCGGCGAAATCGATCGGATCTTCCTGCTCGACTTCCTGCATCAGGGCGGCCAGTTGTTCCGGCGTGATCGGCATGCGTTGCTCCGCGAGTGGTTCAGGACTACATTGTAGGTTTCCCGGTTGAGAAACGCCCACGGGATACGCAAGGCCGGTTCAAACACTGTTCTTGAGGATGCATTGATGGCGCAACTCTTCTTTACCCAGCAGCTGGCGCGCTTCATCAGCGCCCCCGAGGTCGCCACCAGCGCCCGCCGCCTGCGCGACGGGCTGGAAAGCGCCTTCGCCCTCAACCCGCGCCTGCGCGGCTATGTGCTGGACGACCAGGGCTGCCTGCGTCCCAACGTGGCGATCTTCATCGATGGCCGGCGCTGCAGGGACACGCGGCGCCTCGACGACCCGCTTGCGCCGGACAGCAAGGTCTACGTGCTGCAAGCCTTATCAGGAGGATGAGCATGCAGGCATGGCTGGCTACCCGCAAGGGGCTGTTCGAGATCGGCTACGACGGCCGGCGCTGGGAATTCGGCGCCGCCCACTTCCTGGGCGAACCGGTATCGATGGCGCTGCACGACAGTCGCGACGGCGCGCTCTACGCCGCCCTCAACCTGGGGCATTTCGGCGTCAAGCTGCATCGCCGGCAGGGCCAGGTCTGGAGCGAGCTGCCGGCGCCCGCCTATCCGCCCAAGCCGGAAGGCAGCGAGGACAAGCTGGACTGGACCAACCGCATGATCTGGTCGCTCGAGGCCGGCGGCCCGGACCAGCCGGGCCTGCTGTGGGCCGGCACCCTGCCGGGCGGGCTGTTCCGCTCGAACGACCGCGGCGCCAGCTGGGAGCTGGTGCGCAGCTTGTGGGACGCGCCCCAGCGCGCCAACTGGTTCGGCGGCGGCTACGACGTGCCGGGCATCCACAGCATCTGCGTCGATCCGGGCGACAGCCGGCGCCTGCTGCTGGGCGTGTCCTGCGGCGGCGCCTGGCGCAGCGAGGACGGGGGCGAGGGCTGGACGGTCAGCTCGACCGGCATGCGCGCCGACTACATGCCGCCCGAGATGAACGAGAACGAGGAAGTGCAGGATCCGCACCGCATCGTGCGCTGCGCCGGCGAACCCCAGGTGCTGTGGTGCCAGCATCACAATGGCGTGTGGCGCTCGGCCGACGGCGGGCGCAGCTGGCAGGAGATCCGCGACATGCCGCTGTCGCGCTTCGGCTTCGCGGTGGCGGCCCACCCGCGCGACGGCCAGACAGCCTGGTTCGTGCCGGCCGAGAAGGACGAGCGCCGCATCCCGGTGGGAGCGGCGCTGGCCGTGACCCGCACCCGCGACGGCGGCAAGACCTTCGAGGTGCTGCGCGCCGGGCTGCCCCAGGCGCATTGCTACGACCTGGTCTACCGCCACGGGCTGGCGGTGGCGGACGACGGCCGCACCCTGCTGATGGGCTCGACCACCGGCGGGCTGTGGGTCTCGGACAATGGCGGCGACAGCTGGCACACGATCTCGACCAACCTGCCGCCAGTGTACGCGGTCGGCTTCATGTAGATGCCATAAAAAAGGGCGCGGAGACCGCGCCCTTCGTGCGGCAAGCCGCGCGTCTTACATGTTGCGGCGGTACTGCCCGCCCACCTCGAACAGGGCGGTGGTGATCTGCCCCAGCGAGCACACCCGCACCGCGTCCATCAGCCGGGCGAACACGTTCTGGTTGTCGATCGCCGCCTGCTGCAGGGCGGCCAGGGCGGCCGGCGCCTGGTCCGCGTGGCGCTGGTGGAAGGCCTCCAGGCGCTGGAGCTGCGACTGCTTTTCGTCGTCGGTCGAGCGGGCCAGCTCGATCGTGGCCGGCGCACCCGCGCCGTTCGGGTTGCGGAAGGTGTTCACGCCGATGATGGGCAGCGAGCCGTCGTGCTTCTTGTGCTCGTACAGCATCGACTCTTCCTGGATCTTGCCGCGCTGGTAGCCGGTCTCCATTGCGCCCAGCACGCCGCCGCGCTCGGCGATGCGCTCGAATTCCTGCAGCACCGCTTCCTCGACCAGGTCGGTCAGCTCGTCGATGATGAAGGAGCCCTGGTTCGGGTTCTCGTTCTTGGCCAGGCCCCATTCGCGGTTGATGATCAGCTGGATCGCCAGCGCGCGGCGCACCGATTCGTCGGTCGGCGTGGTGATCGCCTCGTCGTAGGCGTTGGTGTGCAGCGAGTTGCAGTTGTCGTAGATCGCGATCAGCGCCTGCAGGGTGGTGCGGATGTCGTTGAAGTCGATCTCCTGGGCGTGCAGCGAGCGGCCCGAAGTCTGGATGTGGTACTTGAGCTTCTGCGAGCGCTCGTTGGCGCCGTACTTGTCGCGCATCGCCACCGCCCAGATGCGGCGTGCCACCCGGCCCAGCACCGTGTATTCCGGGTCCATGCCGTTCGAGAAGAAGAAGGACAGGTTGGGCGCGAAATCGTCGATGTGCATGCCGCGCGCCAGGTAGGCTTCGACGAAGGTGAAGCCGTTCGAGAGCGTGAAGGCGAGCTGCGAGATCGGGTTGGCGCCGGCCTCCGCGATGTGGTAGCCCGAGATCGACACCGAATAGAAATTGCGCACCTGGTGCTGCACGAAGTATTCCTGGATGTCGCCCATCACCTTGAGCGAGAACTCGGTCGAGAAGATGCAGGTGTTCTGGCCCTGGTCTTCCTTCAGGATGTCGGCCTGCACGGTGCCGCGCACGGTCGACAGCACCCAGTCCTTGATCTTCTGGGCTTCGTCGTCGGTCGGCTGGCGGCCGTTGTCCGCCACGAACTTGTCGATCTGCTGGTCGATGGCGGTGTTCATGAACATCGCCAGGATGGTCGGGGCCGGGCCGTTGATGGTCATCGAGACCGAGGTCGAGGGGCTGCACAGGTCGAAGCCGTCGTACAGCGCCTTCATGTCGTCCAGGGTCGCGATCGACACGCCCGAGTTGCCGACCTTGCCGTAGATGTCGGGACGCAGGGCCGGATCGGCGCCGTACAGGGTCACCGAGTCGAAGGCGGTGGACAGGCGCTTGGCCTCCATCCCCTGCGAGACCAGCTTGAAGCGGCGGTTGGTGCGGAAGGCGTCGCCTTCGCCGGCGAACATGCGGGTCGGGTCTTCGCCTTCGCGCTTGAAGGCGAACACGCCGGCGGTGTAGGGGAAGGAACCGGGCACGTTCTCCAGCATCAGGAAGCGCAGGATCTCGCCGTGGTCCTCGAACTTCGGCAGGGCCACCTTGCGGATCGGGTTGCCCGACAGGGTCTTCTGGACCAGGCGGGTACGGATTTCCTTGTCGCGGATCTTGACCACGTAGTCTTCGCCGGCGTAGGCGGCCTGCATGTCCGGCCACATGGCCAGCAGCTTCTTGGCGCCGCCGTCCATGGCGTTGTCGCGCTCCGTGATCAGGTCGTCGAGCACCACTTCGCGGTTTGCGGCCGCCAGCATGCGCTTGGTTTCCATCAGCTGCTGGCGCTCGCGCGCCAGCTTGACCTGCTTGTGGGTGTTGCGGTGGTAGCCGCGCACGGTGTCGGCGATCTCGGCCAGGTAGCGCGCGCGCGCCGGCGGCACGATCACGTTCTTGCCGCTCGAGTACTTCTGCGACGGCGCGTTCAGCTTGCCCGCTTCGACCGGCAGGCCCAGTTCGGCCAGTTTGGGCAGCAGGCCGTGGTAGAGGGCGGTGACGCCGTCGTCGTTGAAGCGCGAGGCCTGGGTGCCGTAGACCGGCATCTCGTCCGGCGACTTGCTCCACAGTTCGCGGTTGCGCTGGTATTGCTTGGCGACGTCGCGCAGCGCGTCCTGGGCGCCCTTGCGGTCGAACTTGTTGATGGCGATGAAATCGGCGAAGTCCAGCATGTCGATCTTCTCGAGCTGGGAGGCGGCGCCGAATTCCGGGGTCATCACGTACATCGAGGTGTCGACGTGGGGCACGATGGCGGCGTCGCCCTGGCCGATGCCCGAGGTCTCGACGATCACCAGGTCGAAGCCGGCCACCTTGCAGGCGGCGATCACGTCGGGCAGGGCCTGGGAGATTTCCGAGCCCGCTTCGCGCGTCGCCAGCGAGCGCATGAACACGCGCGCCTGCCCATTCCAGGGATTGATCGCGTTCATGCGGATGCGGTCGCCCAGCAGGGCGCCGCCCGACTTGCGGCGCGAAGGGTCGATCGAGATCACGGCGATGTTCAGGCGGTCGCCCTGGTCGAGGCGGATGCGGCGGATCAGTTCATCGGTGAGCGAGGACTTGCCGGCGCCGCCGGTGCCGGTGATGCCCAGGACCGGGGCCCGGACCGACTCGGCGGCCTCCAGGATCTGCTGGCGCAGGCCGGATTCCACCTTGCCGTTCTCGAGGGCGGTGATGAGCTGGGCCAGCGGGCGGTGGCGCGCGGCGATCTCGCCGGCGCGCAGGGCCTCGATGCTGGGCGGCGCATAGGAGGAAAGGTCGACGTCGCAGGCTTCCAGCATGGAGCGGATCATGCCGACCAGGCCCATGCGCTGGCCGTCCTCGGGGCTGAAGATGCGGGTCACGCCGTAGGCGTGCAGTTCCTCGATCTCGTGCGGGACGATCACGCCGCCGCCGCCGCCGAAGACCTTGATGTGGGCGCCGCCGCGCTGGCGCAGCAGGTCGATCATGTACTTGAAGTATTCGACGTGGCCGCCCTGGTAGGAGGAGATCGCGATGCCCTGCACGTCTTCGGCGAGGGCCGCGGTGACGACTTCGTCGACCGAGCGGTTGTGGCCAAGGTGGATGACTTCGGCGCCGTTCGACTGCAGGATGCGGCGCATGATGTTGATCGAGGCGTCGTGGCCGTCGAACAGGGAGGCGGCGGTGACGAAGCGCACCTTGTTGGCCAGTTTCGGCTGCTCCGGCAAGTCGAGCTTGGCGGCGGGGGTGATGTCGTTCATGGAAAGGGTCCTTGTGTGTCGGCGGACTGAGGATATTCTGTACGGTATATGACGTTAACGTTAACGTCAAGCAGGCTTCGCTTACTGGTGATGGGCGCAACGCGCGCCAGGCAATATGTACTCTTGCCCGCGCCTTCAACCCGTCGTCCCCGCGAAGGCGGGGACCCAAGTTCTCTACCGTGAGCCGGACGGTGCGCGTGGCCGGTGAAGAAACTTGGGTTCCCGCCTTCGCGGGAACGACGTGCTAGCGCTCGGGGGTCGTTCAGGCGGCGCGGCGCTTGACCTTGCCGGAGAGCAGCTCCTCCTTGCGCGCCCGGTACTCCGCCACCGCCTTTTCCTTCACGTGGCCGAAGCCGCGGATCTGCTCCGGCAGGTTCGCCAGCTCGACGGCCGTGGCGTGATTGGACGCATCGAGGGTGCCCAGCAGGCCCTCGATCATCGCGCGGTATTCCGCGATCAGGGCGCGCTCCATCTTGCGCTCCGCGGTATAGCCGAACAGGTCGAAGGCCCCGCCGCGCAGCCCTTTGAGCTTGGCCAGCAGCCCGAAGGCCTTCCACACCCACGATCCATACTGCGCCTTGACCAGGTGGCCCTGGGCATCCTTCTTCGCCAGCAGCGGCGGCGCCAGGTGGAACTGGAGGCTGAAGTCGCCCTCGAACTGGCTCTTGAGCTGCTCGACGAAGCGGCCGTCGGTGTACAGGCGCGCCACTTCGTACTCGTCCTTGTAGGCCATCAGCTTGGCGTAGTGCTTCGCCACGGCCATGGACAGCTTGTTGCCCAGTCCCAGCGCGCTTTCGCGCTCGCGTACGCGCTGCACCAGGTCGAGGTAGACGGCCGCGTAGGCGGCGTCCTGGTAGCCGGTCAGGTGCTCGACGCGCTTCTTGATTACGCTGTCCAGGCTCTGCGGCATCTGCAGCACCACGGCCTGGGCCGGGATCGCCTGCTTCTCGACGCGCTTGATGTCGACCGCCGCGCGGCGGCCCCACAGGAAGCTCATCTTGTTCGAGGCCACCGCCACGCCATTGAGTTCGATCGCGCGCAGCAGCGCGGCTTCGGACAGCGGAATGCGGCCCTTCTGCCAGGCGTAACCCATCAGGAACAGGTTGGTGGCGATCGAGTCGCCCATCAGCGCGGTCGCCAGTTTGGTGGCGTCGACGAAGTCCACGCCATCCTCGCCGCCCACCGCTTCCAGGATCAGCGCACGCACGTCGCCGGACGGGAATTCCCAGTCGCGCTGCTGGGCGAAGGTGCCGGTCGGCTGCTCGTGCAGGTTGACCACGGCCAGGGTGCGGCCAGGGCGCATCTTCGAGACCGCGTCGGCCGCGCCGGTGGTCAGGATGTCGCAGCCCAGGATCAGGTCCGCTTCGCCGGTGGCGATGCGCTGGGCGCGCAGGCGTGCCGGTGAGGCGGCGATCTTGACGTGCGAGGTCACCGAGCCGTTCTTCTGGCTCATGCCGGTCATGTCCAGCACCGAGGCGCCCTTGCCCTCGAGGTGGGCGGCCATGCCCATCAGGGCGCCGACCGTGATCACGCCGGTGCCGCCGATGCCGTTGATCAGGATGTTGTAGGGCTGGTCCACGCCCGGCAGCACGGGCTGGGGCAGCTCGCCCCAGCCGTCGTTGGCGCCGTCCTTCGACACCCCGGTCTTGCTCTTCTTGAGCGCGCCGCCTTCCACGCTGACGAAGCTCGGGCAGAAGCCCTTGGCGCAGGAGAAGTCCTTGTTGCAGGACGACTGGTCGATCTGGCGCTTGCGCCCGAATTCGGTTTCCTTGGGCAGGATCGAGACGCAGTTGGACTGGATGCCGCAGTCGCCGCAGCCTTCGCACACGGCTTCGTTGATCACCATGCGGCGCGCCGGGTCGGGGAACTCGCCCTTCTTGCGGCGGCGGCGCTTCTCGGCCGCGCAGGTCTGGTCGTAGATGATCACGGTCACGCCCGGCAGTTCGCGCAGCTCGCGCTGGATCTCGTCCATGTGCTTGCGGTCATGCAGGGTGACGACGGCCGGCAGGTTCGAACGGTCGGCATAGCGCGACAGGTCTTCGGTCACCAGGGCGATGCGCTTGACGCCTTCGGCCGCCATCTGCTGGGCGATCATGGGCACCGAGGTGGTGCCGTCCACCGGCTGGCCGCCGGTCATGGCCACCGCGTCGTTGTACAGGATCTTGTAGGTGATGTTCACCTTGGCCGACACCGCCGCGCGGATCGCCAGGTAGCCCGAGTGGAAATAGGTGCCGTCGCCCAGGTTCTGGAACACGTGCGGCACCTGGGAGAACGCGGCCTGGCCGATCCAGGGCGCGCCTTCGCCGCCCATGTGGGTGGTCAGCTTGTTCATCTCGGGGTAGATCGAGGTGGCCATCACGTGGCAGCCGATGCCGGCCAGCGCGAAGGAGCCCTCGGGCACCTTGGTCGAGGTGTTGTGCGGGCAGCCGGAGCAGTAGAAGGCCGGGCGGAAGGGCGTGGTGACGGCCTTCTGCAGCACGGCGTCCTTGGCGTCCAGGAAGGCCAGGCGCGCCTTGATCAGGGCGCGCGTGGACTCGTCGAGGTCGAGGCGTGCGATGCGGGCCGCGATCACGCGCGCCACCTGGGCCACCGAGAAGTCGGCCTTGGGCGGCAGCAGCCAGTCGCCGCGCGGGGCCACCCATTCGCCCTTGTCATCGAACTTGCCGACGATGTGGGGACGCACGTCGTCGCGCCAGTTGTAGAGCTGTTCCTTGAGCTGGTACTCGACCACCTGGCGCTTTTCCTCGACCACCAGGATCTCTTCCAGGCCCTGGGCGAATTCGCGCACGCCTTCCGGCTCCAGCGGCCAGATCATGGCCACCTTGTACAGGCGCAGGCCGACCTTGGCCGCCATGGCTTCGTCGATGCCCAGCTCTTCCAGCGCTTCCAGCACGTCGAGGTAGGACTTGCCGGAGGCGATGATGCCCAGCTTCGCGTCCGGGCTGTCGATGGTGGTGCGATTGAGCTTGTTCTCGCGCGCGTAGGCCAGGGCGGCGTAGATCTTGTAGTCCTGCATCAGCGCTTCCTGGGCGCGCGCCTGCTGGCCCAGCGGCACCGAGGACAGTTTCGTGTTCAGCCCGCCCTCCGGCATGGCGAAGTCGCGCGGGTACTTCACCTCGACGCGGAAGGGATCGGCGTCGACCGAGGCGCTCGATTCGACGGTGTCGGCCAGGGCCTTGAAGGCCACCGCGCAGCCGGAGTAGCGCGACATGGCCCAGCCGTGCACGCCCAGGTCCAGGTATTCCTGCACGTTGCAGGGGTAGAGCACCGGGATCATGCAGGCCGAGAAGATGTGGTCGGACTGGTGCGGCAGGGTCGAGGAATAGGCGCCGTGGTCGTCGCCGGCGACCAGCAGCACGCCGCCGTGCTTCGCGGTGCCGGCGTGGTTCATGTGCTTGAAGACGTCGCCGCAGCGGTCCACGCCCGGGCCCTTGCCGTACCACATGGCGAACACGCCGTCGTACTTGGCCGGGCCGATCAGGTCCACGGTCTGGGTGCCCCAGACGGCGGTGGCGGCCAGGTCTTCATTCACGCCCGGCACGAACTGCACGTGGTGCGTTTCCAGGTGCTGCCTGGTCTTCCACAGGGTCTCGTCCAGGCCGCCCAGCGGCGAGCCGCGGTAGCCGGAGATGAAGCCGGCGGTGTTCAGGCCGGCGGCCAGGTCGCGTTCGCGCTGCATCATCGGCAGGCGCACCAGGGCCTGGATGCCCGACAGGAAGATGGTGCCGGTCTTCGCGGTGTACTTGTCGTCCAGGGTGACGGTGGTGAGGCGGGACGAAAAGTCCGGGGAAGGGGCGGGCGCTGCCGGGGGCAGGCCGGCGCCGTGGGTCACGGTGTCGGGCATGGCTGTCTCCAAGGGTGTCGGGCCGGCGCCGGGTAGGCGGGCCGCATTGCGCCGGGCGGGTTGCGCGCCGGCGGGCTTTATCCGCATGGAGTGTAGGGATTTCCCCGTTCGCCAGCCAATAGGGTTTGCGGATGGGGGTATAAGTAAAAACGATGACTGTTATTCAGCGGACGGCGGTCCGGCCAGGCGCGCCCCCGGCCAGGCCCCGCGCGCGCACAGGTCTTCGGTGACTTCGCGCAGCAGGCGGCCGATGGCGGCGGCGGCGTTGGTGAGGGGGATATTGCGCGAATTGCACAGGATCACGCGGCGGGTCAGCGCGGGATCGGCGACCCGCCAGGCGCGCATGGCGCCGCGCGCCAGGTCGTCCTGCAAGGGGGCGGGCGGCAGCAGGGTCGCGCCGAGGTCGGCCAGGATGGCCGAACGCAGGATGGCGATCGAATTGATCTCGATGACCTTGCGCAGCGCCAGGCCGGCGGCCAGCGCGCGCGCTTCCACCAGCGGGCGCACCCCATGCTGGCGCGCCGGCAGGATCAGGGTCGAGGCCAGGGCCTGGCCCAGGCTCATCGCCTCGCCATCCGGCGCCAGGGGCGAGCCGGCGCGGCAGATGAAGACCAGGTCTTCCTCGACCAGGGGCGTGGCGCTGAACTGGGCGGTGGGGGCATCGTCGAACAGCACCGCCAGGTTCAGGCGGCCCGACTTGAGCTGCTCGGTCAGGCTGCCCGAGATTTCCTCGGTCAGCTGCAGGGTGATCTCGGGATAGCGCGCGCGCGCCGCCGTCAGCAGGGGCAGGGCGAGGGCGCCCGAGATGCTGTGCGGCAGGCCCAGGCTGACGTTGCCGGAAGGGCGGTCGAGCGACTGCACCACCGCCGTGCGCGCATCCAGCACCTGCTTCAGGATCGCCTGGGCGTGCTCGTAGAACACCTTGCCGGCGTCGGTGCTGACCACCCCGTGGGCCGAGCGGTGCAGCAACTGGGCGCCCAGCTCTTCCTCGAGCTGGCGCAGTTGCTGGGTGAGGGCCGGCTGGGCCACGTGCAGCACCCCGGCCGCGCGCGAGAGCGAACCGTGGTCGACGATGGCGACGAAATAGCGCAGCTGGCGTAGTTCCATGACAAACTTGTTAAATTCTGTATCCGTATAGCAACAATGTAAAAGTCCGTCCAAGCGTTGTTGCTATACTGCACCGTGGCCGCAAGGGCGGCGAAGATTACCATAGCAGGATGACAGTATGTTGAAGAAGGTCGATTCATCGCAACTGAAAGTCGGGATGTTCATCCACGACCTGGATTGCGGCTGGATGGAACACCCCTTCTTGCGCAACCGCTTCGTGCTCAGCACCGAGGACGAGATCCGCAAGATCCGCGCCGCCCGCATCCGCGGGGTGGTGATCGACTGCGCGCGCGGCCTGGACGTCGACGACGCGCCCACCCTGGCCCAGGCCGAGGCCGCCACCGAGGCCGAAGTCACGGCCATCGCCACCCGTCCGCGGGCCGTTCCCGCCAAGGCCTCGCTGAGCGAGGAGCTGGCGCGCGCCGCCACCGTCCGCAAGCAGGCCGCCGGCCTGGTACGAACCGTGATGCAGGATGCGCGCCTGGGCAAGGCGGTCGAGCTCGACCAGGTCAGCCCGGTGGTGCAGAGCGTGACCGAATCCATCCTGCGCAATTCGGGCGCCTTGCTGGGCCTGCTGCGCATCAAGAACAAGGACGACTACACCTTCCTGCACTCGGTCAGCGTGTGCGCGCTGCTGGTGGCTTTCTGCCGCTCGCGCAACATGGACGAGGAAACTACCCGCCAGGCCGGCATCGGCGGCCTGCTGCACGACACCGGCAAGGCCCTGGTGCCCGACGAGGTCCTGAACAAGCCGGGCCGCCTGAGCGACGAGGAATTCGCGCTGATCAAGCGCCATCCGCGCGACGGCTGGGAGATCCTGCGCAAGTCGCCCGGCATCGGCGCGATCCCGCTCGACATCACCCTGCACCACCACGAGCGGCGCGACGGCAGCGGCTATCCGGAGTCCCTGGGAGAAGGATCGATCAGCGAACTGGCCCAGATGGCGGCCATCGTCGACGTCTACGACGCCATCACCTCGGACCGCTGCTACCACAAGGGCATGTCGGCGGCCGAAGCCCTGCGCAAGATCTATGAGTGGAGCAAGTTCCACTTCAACCCGGCCCTGGCCCAGGAATTCATGCGCTGCGTAGGCATCTACCCGGTCGGCACCCTGGTGCTGCTGGAATCGGGACGCCTGGGCGTGGTCGTCGAGCCGCACGAGACCAGCCTGCTCACGCCCAAGGTCAACGTCTTCTTCAACACCAAGACCCAGGTCTACATCCGTCCCGAAACGATCGACCTGTCGCGCGCCCTCGGCTTCGGCGGCGGCGACAAGATCGTGCGCCACGAGTCCCCCGAGAAGTGGCAGGTCGACCCGCTGCGCTTCATGCAGCTGGCCTGATCCACCTCTGGTTCGTCACGGGCCGCCGCCTTGCCGGCGGCGCCGTCCGTGGCGAAGCCCAACCATCCTTTCAGAAGAATTCGGCGGTGTCGTTGGCGGCCACGGTCTGCAGCAGGCCCTGGGCCACCAGTTCCTCGTAGTGGCAGGCGCGGTTGCGGCCGTTGGCCTTGGCGTAGTACAGGGCCTGGTCGGCGTGGCCGAGGGTCACCACCGGCGAATCGGCGGCGCTGACGCTGGTGAAGCCCACGCTCACCGTCACCCGTCCGACCTGGGGGAACTCATGGCCCTCGACGTTGCTGCGGAAGCGGTCGATGATCTTGCGCGCGTTCTCCAGCGTGGTGGAGCGCAGCAGCACCACGAATTCCTCGCCGCCGAAGCGGAACACCCGGTCCTGGGAGCGGAAGGAGGACTGCAGCAGGTTGGCGATCAGGATCAGGACCTCGTCGCCGTAGAGGTGGCCGAAGCGGTCGTTGACGCCCTTGAAGTGGTCGACGTCGACCACCGCCAGCCACTGCTTTTCCTCGCCCTGGTGGTGGCGCCGCTCGGGCTGGCCGGGCACCAGGGGCTCGGCGTCGGAGGCGTGCAGCATGCGCGCCAGCTGGTCGTCGAAGGTCTTGCGGTTCAGGAGGCCCGTGAGCGAATCGCGCTCGCTGTAGTCGAGCAGGTTCTGGAAATTGCGGTAGACGCTGACGATGCCGCTGATGGTGTGGATCGCTTCCGGCGTGAACGGGCCCAGGTGGACGATCTCGAGGCAGGTGTCGGCCTTGTCGCCGAACCAGATCGGCAGCCACAGGTGGCGCAGGCCGTGGGCGTCGACCGATTCGGCGCGCGAATCATGCTGCAGCAGGCAGTGCGCCAGCGCCGGATAGGCGGCGATTGGCTCGCCGGGGCTGGCGCCGTCGTGCGACTCTTCCGGACAGGCCACGCCGCCCTGGCGGATGCAGGCGCGCGAGCGCACGAAGCGCTGGCCGCACACGGTGACGATGCTCAGCACCCGCGTCTGGACCGCACGCGACAGCTCCTGTACCGCTGAAATCACGGAGATGTCCAGCATCGTGTGATCGCGGTGGCCGGTCATGTCCACCATGTGGCGCAGCAGGGAATCCATGTCGTTCACAGAAACGTCGTCAGTCAAGGGCACGGGACTTCGGTACCGGAAGATGCCGCTTTTTTGGGCGGTCAAGCAAAACAGGATAGCCCCTTTTTGTATTACAGGCAATTATTCTTAACAAGATTTATCGTTTTTATCTCCTTTGCCACACACCCGGCCAGCTCCCTCGGCTGCGGGTTTATTCCTCATCAGAATCTTAGATTTCCACACGGCAAACTTGCGTGCAGTCAACTTGCCGTATGGAACTATTGGGTACAGTGAATTCACTGGCAAACGCAACAAAGCAGTCGCGACGGGGCCCCGGAGCAGCCAGTTTTTTTCAACCACCACAAGGAGTCTGTCATGAGCACGATTACCTCCGCCATCAAAACCTTCATCGCCGATGAGAACGGTGTGACTGCCATCGAGTATGGCATGATCGCCGCCCTCATCGGGGTGGCGATGGCGGCGGTCGCTGGCGAAGTCGGCGACAAGATCGAAGACGCATTCGAGTACATCCGCGACCACATCGTCGTCCCGGCAGCTTGATCGCCGTGCCCCCCGAGCAGCAGCAAGCCCGGGGGGCTTTTTTTTCTGGAGCCCCATCATGCCCGTCGCACTCTACCTGGATACGCTGCTGCTGCTGATGGTGGCGGCCGCCGCCGTGAACGACCTGGTCAGCCGGCGCATCCCGAACCTGCTGCTGCTGGCCGGCGTGGTCGGCGCGCTCGTGCTGCACCTGGCCTCGCCCGATCCACGCGCCGGCGTGCTGTCCTGGCTGGGCGGCATGGCCGTCGGCCTGCTGGTCTTCCTGCCCTTTTACCTGGTCCGCGGCATGGCTGCCGGGGACGTCAAGATGATGGCCGCCGTCGGCGCCTTCACCGGCGCGCCCGACGCGCTGCGCATCGCCATCCTGGCCTGGTGCGCCGGCGGCGTGATGGCGCTCGCGATCCTGCTGGTGCGCGGCCGCCTGCGCCTGGCCTTCGCCAACCTGCGCTGCATGCTGCTGCGCCTGCCGCCAGCGGGCGAGGGCGGCGCCGCGGCCAGCGCCGGCTCCATGCCCTATGGCGTGGCGATCGCGGCCGGCGCCCTCTGCGTGCTGGCCGGACGCTACGGCTAGCGCGGCGCCGGCGCGCACGCGCGTCGTCGGCGCCGCGCCAAGGCCGCCTTTGTGGGCCATCAAGGGCCTGGAAAGTGCCCTCGCTAGAATAAAAATCAAGTTCTCCCGAACATTTGCATCGAGCAGGAGGTTGCAATATGGAAGCGATATCGGCCAACACGGCCGCCAGCGACGCGGCTCCCGCCTTGGCTTCCGCCTTGGCCTCCCCGCCGGATCCCGAGGTCCTGCCGGTGCTGCCGCGCCAGGCCCGCACCGTGCGCGACACCGGCCTGGAGCCGCGCTTCGTCACCGCCCTGGTGGTGAAGGCGATGCACGCCGGCGGCAAGACCCCGCTGTCGCTGCTGACCGGCCGCCTGCGGTTGTCGGTGAGCGTGGTGCGCGAGGTGCTGCAGGGGCTGATCGCCTCCCAGCAGGCCGAAGTCGCCTGGTCGGGCGAATCGGACATCGACGTGCACTACCAGCTGACCGCCTTCGGCCAGCGCAGCGCCGCCGAGCTGCTGCAGGAGTCGCGCTACGCCGGCCCGGCCCCGGTGCCGTTGGCGGCCTGGCGCGCCATGGTGCTGGAACAGTCGCTGCGCCGGCCGGGCGCGGCGCGCGTCACCCCGGCCGAGCTGCACGCGGTGCTGGGCGAGGACGGACTCGATCCGGCGGTGCGCGAGCTGATCGGCGCGGCCCTGCACTCGAACCGTCCGCTGCTCCTGTACGGCCCCTCCGGCGGCGGCAAGACCACGCTGGCGCGTAAGCTGGCCCGCCTGCGCCAGGAAGCGGTGGCGGTGCCCTATGCGGTGCTGGTCAACCACGAGATCATCCAGGTCTACGACCCGGCCGTCCACCCGGCGCCGCTGTCGGCGCGCGGCCAGGAAGAGCGGCGCAGCTGCGACGCGCGCTGGGCCCTGTGCCAGCGCCCGCTGGTGCACGTGGGCGCCGAGCTGACCCGCGACATGCTCGAACTGCGCCACGATCCCGCCAGCGGGGTGTTCCGCGCGCCGCCCCAGCTGCTGGCCAACAACGGGCTGCTGGTGGTGGACGACCTCGGGCGCCAGCGCCTGCCGGCCGGCGAGCTGCTGCACCGCCTGCTGGCCGCCTTCGAGCACGGACAGGACCACGTGGCGGTGCCGGGCGGCGCCAGCCACGCGCTGCCCTTCGACCCCGGCCTGGTGCTGGCTTCCAGCCTGGCGCCGGAATCGGTGCTGGATGAATCCTGCCTGCGCCGCATCGGCTACCGGATCGCGATCGGCGCCCTGTCCGAACCCGCCTACCGCAACCTGCTGCTGCGCCAGGCGCGCCTGCAGCGCATCGAGGTCGAGCCTCAGGCGGTCGACTACCTGGTGCAGGAACTGCACCGACGTACGCGGCGCCCGATGCTGGCCGCCTATCCCCACGAGCTGCTCGGGCGCATCCTCGATTTCGCCGGCTTCGCCCGGCGCACTCCGCGCCTGGACCTCGACAGCCTGGCCCAGGCCTGGAGCAGCCTGTTCGGCGCGGGGACGCTGCCGCCGGCTGCGGGAGAAGCAAGATGAAGAACCGCCGCGCATTGATCGTGATGGTCCTGGCCGTGGTGTTCGGCCTCGCCGCCGTGCTCCTGGCCGCCCAGTGGCTGCTGCACGCCCCGGCCCCGACCAGCAACCGCATCGCCGTCGCCGCCAGCGACATCAACATCGGCCAGCGCCTCACTCCCGAGATGCTCAAGCTGGTCGAATGGCCGGCCGACAGCGTGCCCAAGGGCGCTTATCTCGATCCGCAGAAGCTCGCCGGCCGGGTGCTGCGCACCAGCGTGCTGGCCGGCGAACCGGTGAGCGAAGCCAAGCTGGCGCCGGCCGGCACCCTGGGCGGGCTGTCGGCCCTGATCACCGAGGGCAAGCGCGCCATCACGGTGAGGGTCAACGACGTGATCGGCGTGGCCGGCTTCGCGCTGCCCGGCAACTACGTCGACATCATCGTCAGCACCGAGACCGATCCTTTGCCCGAGCAGCAGCAGCGCGGCGGGCCGCGCGAGCGCAGCATCTCCAAGATCGTGCTGGAGCGGATCCTGGTGCTGGCCGTGGCCCAGGAAGTGAACCGCGACGAGACCAAGCCCAAGGTGGTCAACGCCGTCACCCTCGAGGTCACCCCCGAGCAGGCCGAGAAACTGGACCTGGCGCGCAGCGTCGGCACCCTGTCGCTGGCGCTGCGCAACCAGGTCGACCCGGCCGCCGCCGAGACCAGCGGCGCGACCAAGGACAACCTGCTGCCGCAGGCCGCGCCGGTGCGCCGCGTGGCGCTGCCGGCGCCGGCGCCGCGGCCACGCGCGCAGGCGCAGCGAGCGCCGGCGCCGGCCCCGCAGCGCGACTGCGTCAAGGTGATCAACGGCCTGCACGCCTCGCAGGAATGCTTCTGACTCACGCTGGGATGAACGCCATGAACAGATGCCTCACGATCGCACGCCTGTGCGCCGGATTTGCCGCCAGTCTTGCCGCCGGGGCCGCCGCAGCGGCGCCCGCAGCGGCGCCCGCAGTGGCTCCCGCAGCGGCCCGCGCCGACGCGCCGGCGGGCAAGCCCGCGGCGCGCCCGGCGCCGCGTCCTGACGCCTGCGTCGGCGAAGCCGCGCGTCCGGCCGCGATGCAGCTCCACCTGGGCAAGTCGACCATGCTGCGCCTGCCCGAGCCGGTGCGCCAGCGCAGCGTCGGCAACCCGGCGGTGGTCCAGGCCATGCTGGTCGCGCCCGACACCCTGTACGTGGCCGGGGTCGATGTCGGCAGCACCAACATGATCGTGCAGGGCAGGAGCGGCGCCTGCAGCATCGTCGACATCACGGTCGCGCTCGACCCGTCCGGCCTGCAGGCCACGCTGGCGGCGGTCATGCCGGAAGAAAAGGAGATCCGGGTGCTGGGCGCGGCCGATTCGCTGGTGCTGACCGGCGCCGTGAGCGATACCGAGGCCGCCGTCCGCGCCCTCGACCTGGCCCAGGCCTTCGTGCGCCGGCCGCTGCGCCAGATGTCGAGCGCCGCCAAGGACAACGACCACGACGGCGTGATCGCGGTCCCGACCGGGGGCGCCGGCGCCGGCGGCGGCGAGGGCGCGCGGGTGGTCAACCTGCTGTCGGTGCGCGCGCCCCAGCAGGTCCAGCTCGAAGTCAAGGTGGCCGAGGTCTCGCGCTCCCTGATCGAGCGGCTCGAAGGCAACACCCTGTTTTCCTTCGGCTCGGGCAGCTGGACCACGGTGCTGGGCGCCGATTTCCTGACCGGGCTGGCGCGCGGCGGCATCGGCGGCCAGAAGACCAACGGCAACCGCTTCGCCCTGGAAGCCGACAAGCAGGACGGCCTGGTGCGCATCCTGGCCGAGCCGAACGTGCTGGCGATCAGCGGCCAGGAAGGCACTTTCCTGGCCGGCGGCAAGTTCTACATCCCGGTCTCCCAGGAGAACAACAAGGTCACCCTGGAAGAGAAGGAGTTCGGGGTCGGCCTGCGCTTCACCCCGACCGTGCTGAGCGGCGGACGCATCAACCTGCGGGTCGCGCCCGAGGTCTCGGAACTGTCGCGCGAAGGGATCGGCATCAGCGCGGTCGGCATCAACGGCACCGCCATCATGCCCCTGGTGACCACGCGCCGCGCCAGCACCACGGTGCAGCTCTACGACGGGCAGAGCTTCGCCATCGGCGGCCTGGTGAAGAATAACCTGGTGACCAACCTCAAGGCCCTGCCGCTGCTGGGCGAGATCCCGGTGCTGGGCGCGCTGTTTCGCAGCACCGACTACCAGCAGGACCGCACCGAGCTGGTGTTCGTGATCACCGCGCGCCTGGTCAAGCCGCTGGCCGGCCCCGGCTACAGCCTGCCCACCGACAAGGCCGGGGCCCCCGGCCGCGCCGAGTTCCTGCTGGGCGGGCGGATGGAGGGCGAGCCGCCCGCCGCGACCACCGCCGAACTCTCGGCCCCCGCCGTCTCCGCGCCGCCCGCCGCGCCCGCGGCGGCGCCGGCCGCGACCGCGGGCGGCTTCGAACTTCGCTGAGCACTTCCACCCACCCCGAGATACAGCACAAGGAAAAAGGCCATGGACAGCACAATGACCCGTCCGTTCCGCCGCCTGCCGCAGGCGCTCGCCACCGCGACGGCCGCCGTCATCCTGGCCGGCTGCGCGTCCTCCACGCCCACCCTGGACCGCGAGTTCGGCCGCGCCGTGCGCGCCAACCTGGCGGCCCAGGTGGCCGATCCCGCCGCCGCGGCCAATCCCAATCTCGATCCGGCCGCGGGCATCGACGGCCGCGCCGCTCGCGCGGCCCACGACCGCTACCAGCGCTCGTTCGCCCGTCCCGAACCCGCCGCATCCGCCCCGCTGGTGTCCAGCGGCTTAAGCAAATGAACGCCGGCCGCCCCGGCGCCCCGAGGATGCCATGAGAGCGCTCCTGATCAGCCGCGACAGCCAGCTGTACTCGGAGATCGCGTCCCAGGGCGCGGCCCGGGTGCCGCCCCTGCACCTGGCCGCCACCCGCGCCAGCCTGCGCGAAGCGCTCGACCGCCCCGAGGCCGACAGCCCCCAGCTGGTGATCATCGACGCCAGCGAGACCGAACCGCTGGAAGCGGCGCTGCTCGAGCGCGTCGGCCGCCAGTACCCCTCGGCCCAGCTCATGCTGCTGACCGACCACAACCAGCCCGAACTCCTGATCACCGCCATGCGCGCCGGGGTGCGCGAAGTGCTGCAGCTGCCCCTGGTGCACCGCGCCTTCCACGAGGCCATGGACCGGATCTCGACCGCCGCCGGGGTGTCCGCCCTGCGCGACGGCAAGGTGCTCGCCTTCATCGCCTGCAAGGGCGGCAGCGGCGCGACCTTCATCTCGACCAATTTCGGCTACGCGCTGGCGACCCTGGCCGGCAAGAAGGTGCTGCTGATCGACCTGCACGGCCAGTTCGGCGACGCCGCCCTGTACGTGTCGGACCAGAAGCCGGCCATGACCCTGTCCGACGTGTGCGCCCAGATCCACCGGGTGGACGCGCCCTTCCTCGATTCCTGCCTGGTGCACGTGACGCCCGGCTTCGGCGTGCTGGCGGCGGCCGACGATCCCTCGCAGGCCAAGGAGGCCAAGCCGGAGCACATCGACACCGTGCTGCGCATGGCGCGCCAGCACTACGACTACGTGCTGCTCGACGTCGGGCGCCAGATCGACGCGGTGTCGCTGCGCGCGCTCGACATCACCGACACCATCTATCCGGTGCTGCAGCTGGCCCTGCCCGACATCCGCGACGCGCGCCGCCTGCTCGACATCTTCCGCTCGCTCGGCTACGTGCTGGACAACATCCGCCTGATCGTCAACCGCTACGAGAAGGGCGGCAAGCTGCGCCTGCAGGACCTGCACGCGGCCCTGGGCTGCGAGGTGATGCACACCTTCCCCAACGATTACATCGCCGTCACCGATTCGGTGAACCAGGGCGTGCCGGTGCTGCAGCTGTCGCGCTCGAGCGCGGCGGCGCGCAGCCTGGCCGAGATGGTCGAGCTGGTGACCTCGCGCCGGGTCCAGGAAAGCAAGGGCCTGCTCGACCGCCTGTTCGGCGGGGGCGCCTAGCCGGGGCGCCGGGCGCCGCCGGCCAGGCGCCCCCGCCGGCACACGACAATTGATGATTGGAGCCGTCCATGTCCTTACGCGAACGACTTGCGGGATCCGGCCAGGAACGTCCGGCGACGGGCGGCCTGCCGGATGCCGGCAACCAGGCCTTCCAGGAGCTCAAGAAGCTGATGCACCAGATGATCCTCGACCGGATCGACCTGGAGCGCCTCAAGCGCCTGACGCCCGAGCAGTTCAAGCACGAGCTGGCGCTGCTGGTCCAGCGCATCATCGAGGAGGAGCGCATCGTCCTCAACCAGCACGAGCGCCATCACCTGGTGCTCGACATCCAGCACGAAATGCTCGGCTTCGGCCCGCTCGAACCGCTGCTGAACGACCCCAGCGTCTCGGACATCCTGGTCAACACCGCCAGCAAGGTGTACGTCGAGCGGCGCGGCAAGCTGGAGCTCACCGACATCAGCTTCCACGACAACGCCCACCTGATGAAGATCATCGAGAAGATCGTCTCGCGCGTGGGGCGCCGGGTGGACGAGTCGAGCCCGATGGTCGACGCCCGCCTGCCGGACGGCTCGCGCGTGAACGCGATCATCCCGCCGCTGGCGGTGGACGGCCCGCTGCTCTCGATCCGGCGCTTCGGCGCCAGCCCGCTGACGGTGCAGAACCTGCTCGACTACAAGAGCCTGACCCCGCCCATGATCAAGGTGCTGGAAGGCCTGGGCGTGGCCAAGGTGAACATCCTGATCTCGGGCGGCACCGGCAGCGGCAAGACCACCTTGCTGAACCTGATCTCCGGCTTCATCCCGCCCAGCGAGCGGGTGGTGACGATCGAGGACGCCGCCGAGCTGCAGCTGCGCCAGCCGCACGTGGTGCGCCTCGAGACGCGCCCGCCCAACATCGAGGGCAAGGGCGAGGTGACCCAGCGCGCCTTGGTGCGCAACGCGCTGCGCATGCGCCCCGACCGCATCATCCTGGGCGAAGTGCGCGGCGCCGAGGCGCTCGACATGCTGCAGGCGATGAACACCGGCCACGAGGGCTCGTTCGCCACCATCCACTCGAACACCCCGCGCGACGCCCTGTCGCGGCTGGAGAACATGGTCAGCATGGCCGGCGCCAACCTCACCCAGCGCGCGATCCGTCAGCAGATCGTGTCGGCGGTGACGGTGGTGGTGCAGGTCTCGCGCCTGACCGACGGCACCCGCAAGGTGGTCAGCCTGCAGGAGATCACCGGCATGGAGGGCGACATCGTCTCGATGCAGGAGATCTTCCGCTTCGAGCAGCGCGGAGTGGCCGCCGACGGCAAGGTGCTGGGCCACTTCTGCGCCACCGGGGTGCGCCCGCGCTTCGCCGACCGCCTGCGCCTGTTCGGCGTGCCGGTGCCCGACGACGCCTTCGACCCCGACCGGGTCTTCGACTGAGGGGGCGGCATGGACGCGCTGTTCTACGGTTTCGTGGTGTTCATGTTCGCGGCGGTGATCCTCGCCGTCGAGGGCATCTACCTGTGGTGGATGGGCACCCACGGCGCGGCGGCGCGCCGCATCGCGCGCCGGCTGCAGCTGATGTCGGGCGGGGTGGGGCGCGGCGGCGAGCGCATCTCGATCCTCAAGCAGCGCCGCTACAGCAGCGCGCCCGCCCTCGACCGCCTGCTGCACCGCGCCGGGCTGGCGCACCGCGTCGACGTCCTGCTGGTGCAGGCGGGGTCGCACTGGTCGGTGGGCCAGTTCCTGGCCTGGTCCGGCGCCTGCCTGGGCGCGGCCCTGCTGGTGTCGAGCGGCTGGCCGCTTCCCTTGGCCGCCTGGCTGGCGCTCGGGCTGGCCGCTGCCAGCCTGCCCTGGCTGGCCCTGCGCCGCGCGCGCCGGCGCCGCCTGCTGCGCATCGAGCAGCAGCTGCCCGAGGCGGCCGACTTCATCGCGCGCGCGCTGCGCGCCGGCCACTCCTTCAGCAACGTGCTGCAAATCGTCGGCAACGAGCTGCCCGAGCCGCTCAGCAGCGAATTCCGCATCGCGCGCGAAGAGATCAACTACGGCGTGCCGATGAACGAGGCGCTGCACGGGATGGCGGCGCGGGTGCCGCTGACCGACCTGCGCTACCTGATCATCGCGGTGCTGATCCAGCGCGAATCGGGCGGCAACCTGGCCGAGATCCTCGGCAACATCAGCCAGATCATCCGCGCCCGCCTGAAGCTGGTGGCGCACGTGCGCGTGCTCTCGGCCGAGGGGCGCATGTCGGCCTGGATCCTGGGCCTGATGCCCTTCGGGGTGATGGCGGTCATGACGCTCACCAGCCCGGACTACGTCGGCATGCTGTGGAAGGACCCGTCCGGCCAGCGCCTGCTGTGGTACGGCGCCGGCATGATCGTGATCGGCGTGTTCTGGCTGCGCAAGGTCATCCGCATCCGCATCTGAGCCGACTCCCGAGGTGAAACCATGCAATCCTCCCAACTCGTCTTCCTGGCCATCGTCTTCTTCGTGATCTGCGGCCTCGGCTGGCTCGGCCTGGCGCTGTTCGCCCCGCTCGCGCTGCGCGAGCGCCTGCGCCGCTTCCTCGGAGGCGGCGCGGCCGCCGCCGAGGGCGAAGCCGGGGCAGGGGCGGCCGGCCAGGCCTGGTTCGAGCGCGTGGCCAGCGCCGCCAAGCCGCTCACCAAGCTCTCGATCCCCGAGGAAGGCTGGGAAAAGTCGGCCCTGCGCACCCGTTTCATGAATGCCGGCTGGCGCAATCCCGCCGCGCCCACCCTGTTCTTCGCCTCCAAGACCGGCCTGGCGCTGCTGCTGCCGCTCCTGACCTCGCCCTTCCTGGTGCTGTACGGCGCCGGCCTGGGCGCGAACAAGCTGCTGGCCGTGCTGCTGCTGGCAGCGGCCCTCGGCTACTACCTGCCGAACGTGGTGCTGGCACGCATCGTGGCGCGCCGCCGGCGCGAAATCTTCGAGACCATTCCCGACGCGCTCGACCTGCTGACCGTGTGCGTGGAGGCCGGCCTGAGCCTGGAGCGTGCCATGGTCAAGGTGGCGGGCGAGATCCACATCAAGAGCCTGGTGCTGGCCCAGGAGCTGCAGCTGGTGCTGATGGAGATGCGGGCCGGCTTCAGCAAGGAGAGGGCGCTGCGCAACTTCGCGCTGCGCTCCGGCGTCGAGGACGTCGACACCCTGGTGGCGATGCTGGTGCAGTCCGAGCGCTTCGGCACCAGCGTGGGCGACTCGCTGCGCGTGTACGCCGATACCCTGCGCCACAAGCGCCGCGTGCGCGCCGAGGAGTGCGCCGCCAAGATCGGCCTCAAGCTGCTGTTCCCCCTGATCTTCTGCATTTTCCCGACGCTGATGATGGTGCTGCTCGGGCCAGCCGCGATCCAGCTGTCGCGCACCCTGAGCGCGCTGCCCGGCGCGCGCTGAACCCTGATGGAGATTGCCATGCGAACCCCGATCCGTTCCCGCACCCTGCCCAAGCTCCCCACGCTGCGCACCCTGGCGCTGGCCTGCGCCGGCGCCGGCCTGCTGGCCTGCACCTCCCTGCGGCCGGAAATTTCGCCATCCGCCGCGCCAACCGACGCGCCGACGGCCGCCGCCGACGCCTACCTGGCCGGCCGCAACCACCACCTGGCGCGCCGCTACGACGAGGCGCGCGCCGCCTACCAGGCCGCGCTGCGAGCCGACCCGCAGCACGTGGACGCCCGCAATGGCCTGGCCACCCTGCACGCCGAGCAGCGCGACTTCGCCGCCGCGGTGCGCATCTGGCGCGAACTGACCGCCTCGCTGAACATGGCCTCCGGGCCGGGCAAGGCCTATTTGTTCGGCAACCTGGGCCACGCCTACTTCCTGAGCGGCGACTACGACCAGGCCCTGGTAGCCCTGGAAAAGGCCTGCCTGCTCGATCCGCTCAACCACCGCTCCTGGCAGCTGCTGGGCGAGACCCTGGGCAAGCTGGGCCAGGAAGGGCGCGCCGCGCAGATGCTGCGCCAGGCCGAGGCCTTGCGCCGGCACGACCTGCGCGCCGACCTGGCGGCGGTGGGCGGCAGGACCCCGGTGGCGGCGATCCGGCGGGCGGCGGACCGCCAGGCCGAGGCCCCGCGCGAGGAAAGGGAGTGGCTGCAGGCCGAGCTGCACCCGGACGAGGGCGGCCTGCTGGAACTGAGACGCGGCAAGGACACGCCCGCGCCGGCGCCCGAACCGCTCGCGCCGGACACGCCGGCGCCGCTCGAGCATGCCGGCGTGGCGCGCCTGGAGATCCGCAACGGCAACGGCGTCACCGGCATGGCGCGCGCGCTCGCGCGACAGCTCGGCCAGCAGGAGGTCTCCGGGCTGAAGGTGACGCGGCTGTCGAACCACAAGGGCTTCGCGGTGCGGCGCACCCGCATCGACTACGAAGCGGCCTTCCGCGCGCAGGCCGAGCGCCTGGCCGAACGGATCGACGAGGTGCAGTTGCGCGAGGTAAGCGACTGCGCTCCGGCCAACCTGCGGCTGGTGCTGGGACGCGACCTGCCGCGTCGCGGCCTGGTGCTGCGGCCGCTGGATGACGCGGCGCCGGCGGCGCCTGCAGTGGGAACGGCGAGCTCGGCCGCTGCCCGCGACACGCCCGCCTTGCCCGCTGGCGCAGGCAAGGCAGGCTAAGCGCTGCCTTGCCTGCCTGCTGCGGCGAGTCCTGTTAGCAGCTCATTTCCAGTTGATCTTGCCCAGCCCGCTGGCATTGGCGTTGCGCTTGGCCGGGTTGCCCAGCACGGTGGCCGAACCGAGGCCGCTCAGGCGCACGTCCGCCGCCTGGCTGGCGCGCACCGTGGCGCCGCCCAGGCCGGTCAGGTCGAGGTCGACGGATTCGGCCTGCAGGTCCCTGGCTTCGAGGCTGCCGACGCCGCCCAGTCTGGCCTGCAGCGTGCGGGTCTGGCCCTGGACCGTCATGCGGCCGGCGCCGCGCATGTCGAGGTCGACCCGTTCGGCGCGCACGCCGTTGATGGTCATCGCGCCGACCCCGCCCAGGCGGGCGTCGATCCGGCGAAAGCCGCCGTCGACGGTGACCGCGCCCGCGCCGTCGAGGGCCAGCTTGACGGCCTCGCCCGAGAACCCGCTGACGGTGGAGCTGCCCACGCCGCTCGAGGAAAACTCGGCCAGGTTCGGCACCGTCAGTTCGGCGCGCAGCCTGTGCTCCATGTCGCCCTTGCGGGTGTTGAAGGATTCGGTGCCGATTTCCAGGGTATCGCCACGCTGGGCGGTGGTGATGCGTCCGACGTAGCGGCGGTCGCCGCTGAGCACCAGCGAAGGGGTCGCGCCCTGGCGCAGGACCAGGTCGACCACGCCGCCCAGCCTGACCTTGTTGACCCTGGCGTCGACGCTGCGGTTTTCACGCACGGCCTCCTCGGCGAAGGCGGCGCTGGCGCCGAAGGTGAGGGCGGCGGCGACGGCGGCGGTCAGCAGTGTTTGCATGGTGGTTCTCCGGGAAAGGTGTCGATGATGCCAGACTAAGCCAGCTTCCCGGATCTGCCTGCCGGATTGCGACGGACTGCAGGATCGGCGGTGCGGACCGCAGGAAACCGGCCCTGTCGGGACGGCTCAGCCGCCCGGCGCCGTCTTGCGGTAGACCCGCACGTAGTCCACCAGCATCTGCTGCGGCAGCACGGTGCTGCTGTCCGGATAACCCGGCCAATAGCCCCCCACCGCCAGGTTGAGCAGGATGAAGAAGGGATGCTCGAACACCCAGTCCCCGTTCACCAGCCCGGGTTTCGCGGTGTGGTAGTGGATGCCGTCGCGGTACCAGCGGATTTCACCCGGCTCCCATTCGACCGCGAACACATGGAAGTCGTCGGCGTAGGCGCCCTGGTCCAGCTTCGAGGGCTGTCCATAGGCCTTCTCGCCCGAGTAGCCCGGACCGTGCAGGGTGCCGTGGACCGTGGACGGTTCCTTGCCGATGTTCTCCATGATGTCGATCTCGCCCGAGCGCGGCCAGCCGACCTTGCCGATGTCGGCGCCCAGCATCCAGAACGCCGGCCAGATGCCCTGGCCTTTCGGCAGCTTGATGCGCGCCTCGAAGCGTCCGTGCATGCGCTCGTACAGGCCGGCCGTCTTCAGGCGCGCCGAGGTGTACTCGCGGTTCTCGTAGCGCTCCCTGCGCGCTTCGATCACCAGCATGCCGCCGCTCACGCGCACGTTCTCCGGCCGCCCGGTGTAGTACTGCATCTCGTTGTTGCCCCAGCCGTGGCCGCCGGTTTCGGCCACCCACTTGCCGCGGTCGAGGGTGTCGCCGTCGAATTCGTCGCTCCAGTCGAGGGTCCAGCCGGCGGCGGGGTCGAAGCCGGCGGGCGCGCTCCGGGTGGCGCATCCCGCGCACAGGGTGAGGGCGGCGAAGGCGGCCAGTGCGGCCAGTCTGGTGGTGAAGGGCATGGGGTCTCCAGTGGCCGTCAGCGCGCGGCAGGCTGGCGCGCCTGCTCCTGCTTGACGTGCTTCATGATGTTGAGAAAAGTGTCGGTCCAGTACTCGTCCTTGTGCGCGACCAGGTAGCGCAGCAGTTCCTGGTGGGCCTCGGCCGACACGCTCAGGTAGTCGCCGCCGATGCCGTGGAAGGTGAAGGCGACCATGGTGCCGCGTGCGCCGGCCTGGCGCACCAGTTCGATCAGCTCCTTGCCGCTGGAGCCCACCGGCGCCACCACCGGCACCGCATACGGGTCGAAGCCGGCCATGCTCGAGGCCACGCGCTCGCCGCCGCCGGCCTTGATCGCGACGAAGGCCGTGCGCAGCGCCGCGACGTAATCGCGGCCGGCCGCCCTGGTGTCGCCGCAAGGCGCGGTATAGGTGCGCTCGCGCCGGCCGTCGAGCGCTTCCAGCATGGTGTTGCCGAGCAGGACCTGGTCGCGCATCTGTTCCGGCGTGGTGGTGTCGAGGTTGCGGTGGGCCTGCACCCAGGCCCGGTCCGCGATGGATGCCGAGCACTGGTGGAACAGGCTGTGGTTGCCCAGTTCGTGTCCGCGCTGCGCCGCCGCGCGCCATTCGCCCATGCGCTGGGCGACCGCCGGATTCGAGAGCTGCAGGTAGAAGCTGCCCTTGAGCCCATGGCGGTCGAGGGCGGGAATCGCGTGGTCGAGCTGGGAATCGAGGGCGTCGTCGTAGGCCAGGCTGACGGCGGCGCGGGCGCCGCCCGGCCAGCGGAAGGCGCCGTCCTGGGCCAGCGCGGCTTCAGCCGCGAACACGCCGGCGACCAAGGCGGCGCAGGCCGCGAACAGCCGCGCGGACCGGCGTGCAGGCGGCCGGAAAGAGGGAAGGGCAGGGCGTTCCACGGAGCGGTTTCTCCCGGTGAGTTTGGAAACGTTACCAAAAAGACAAGCCGACTATAGCACCTTGGAAAAAACAGTGTCAACAAGACGCTGCGCGCCGCATCACCAGGGGCGTCGCCCTGGATGCAGCGGCAGGCCGGCACGGTGTTGCAAAACTGCCGCATATCGACCCATATCTATATGGAATATTCCGTTGACAATTTTTTTTGCTAACCCTAATATTCAAACAACTCACATGGAAACGTTTCCATGACCGGATGAAGTTCTCTCTCGACGCATCGGCGAGGACAGATGAAACAGCGCAGCGCATCACCCGATCCGCAAACCAGCGAGGACCTCGGCCCCGGCCGCAGGTCCTCGCTGCGCCGCTTGCAGGCCGGGGTTTCGCGCACATGGAACCCGGCGCCGCCGGGCTTGCCGGCAGGGTCCGGCGCACGACGTAGGCAAGGAGGTGTCCGGGTCCAGGGATAGGCGATGTGGCGGTCGGAGCGAGGCGCGTGGCGCCTTCGGCTGGTAGTGGAGACGAGTGACAAGACCGTGGTTGGGTGACGGTCATATTTACAATAACAGGAGAGCACATGTATTACCCCAAGGCGAAACAGACACTGATGAGCCTGGCAGTAGCCAGCGCCTGCGCGGCCTATCTGCCGGCATCCGCCCAGGACCAGGCGGCATCCTCGAGCAGCGCATCGACGACCCCGACCAGCGCGGCTTCCCAGGCCACCGACACCGCCAGCGCCCCCGGCCTGTCGCCCGGCGGCACCACCCAGACCGTGGTCGTCACCGGCCTGCGCGCATCGCTGGAATCCTCGCTGAACCTCAAGCGCAATGCGCAAGGCTTCGTCGACGGCATCGTGGCCGAAGACATCGGTAAGTTCCCCGACACCAACCTGGCCGAATCGCTGCAGCGCATCTCGGGCGTGTCGATCGACCGCAGCATCGGCGAAGGCTCCAAGGTCACCGTGCGCGGCGTCGGCCCCGACTTCAACCTGGTGCTGCTGAACGGCCGCCAGATGCCGACCTCCGGCCTGGGCGACCGCAACGGCCGCGCCTTCGACTTCGCCAACCTGGCCTCGGAATCGGTCTCGCAGATCCAGGTGTACAAGTCGGCCCGCGCCGAAACCCCGACCGGCGGCATCGGCGCCACCATCAACATCATCACCCCGCGTCCGCTCTCGCGTCCCGGCCTGCAGGCCAGCGTCGGCGTCAAGGGCGTGTACGACAAGTCCGCCCTGAACCTGCCCGACGACGTCAGGCGCGGCGACAACGTGACCCCGGAAATCTCGGGCATCTATTCGAACACCTCGGCCGACGGCCGCTTCGGCATCGCGATCACCGGCAGCTACCAGGAACGCAACCTGGGCTTCAACCAGGCTTCGGTGGGCAACGGCTGGAAAGGCCCGTTCCGCGGCGACGAGAACAACTGGGGCACCATTCCCCAGCCGGGCACCCCGGGCTCGGAGCTGATCACCAACCGTCCGAAGCCGGGCGACGTCTACCAGGTCCCGCAGAACCTGAACTACAGCCTGAACGGCGTGCAGCGCCAGCGCACCAACGGCCAGGTGGTGTTCCAGTTCGCCCCGACCAAGGCGCTGACCACCACCCTCGACTACACCTACTCGGAAAACAAGGTCCAGACCCGTCGCAACGACGTCTCGGCCTGGTTCAACTTCGGCCCCTCGTCGAGCTCCTGGACCGACGGCCCGGTCGCCAGCCCGCTGGTGTACACCGAGCTGATCCCGGCCGGCAACAGCGACATCGCCATGGGCGCGGCGGACTTCGCCACCAAGAACGAGAACAAGTCGCTCGGCTTCAACGCGGCCTGGAAGGTCAACAGCGACGTCCGCCTCGAGTTCGACATCCACCACTCGACCGCCGAATCGACCCCGGACAGCCCCTACGGTTCGAGCAACACCCTGGGCACCGCGAGCTTCAGCCGCGGCGACACCTCGGTCGACTTCACCCAGGAATTCCCGGTCCTGAGCATCAAGGGCGCCGACTTCGCGCGCGCCCCGCAGCAGGTCACCGGCTCGGTGTTCGAGAACGGCTACATGAAGACTGAGATCGACCAGGTCCAGACCCACGGCAGCTGGAAGATGCTCGAAGCGTCCGAGCTGAAGTTCGGCCTGGCGGCGACCAAGGTCGACTACCGCTCGGCCTTCTCGGTGCAGCAGCGCGACACCTGGACCGGCGCCACCAGCCCGGCCGACTACCCGGCCAGCGCCTTCCACCGCGAGACCCTGCGCAAGTACTTCGACAACCTGAGCGGCAGCGGCAACCCGAACCTGTTCAACCAGTTCAACACCTTCGACTTCGAAGAAGTGCGCAACCTGGCGATCAAGGCCACCGGCCGCCCCGACCTGTACACGCCGAAGACCACCTACGACACCGACCGCCGCACGGAAGAGAAGTCGAAGAGCCTGTACCTTCAGTTCAACACCGACTGGGATACCCGCTTCCCGCTGCACACCTCGATCGGCGTGCGCTACGAGAAGACCGACGTCACCTCGACCGCGCTGGTGCCGACCCCGCTGGCGATCACCTGGGTTTCGCAGAACGAGCTGCCGATCAAGTTCGGCGACGCCGGCTTCACCACCCTCAAGGGCAAGTACAACCACGTGCTGCCGAGCTTCGACGCCGACGTCGACCTGCGTTCGGACATGAAGGCGCGCTTCAGCTATGGCGAAACCATCGGCCGACCACGTTATGACCAGATCGCCGGCGGCCAGACCCTCGACAACCTGGCGCGCGTCGAAGGCGGCACCGGCAACCAGGGCAACCCGGCGCTGAAGCCCGTCAAGTCGAAGAACATCGACCTGGCCTTCGAGTGGTACTACGCGAAGTCGAGCTTCGTCTCGCTGAACCACTTCCGCAAGCACCTGGACAACTACGCCGGCCAGTCGCAGATCATTGCCCAGCCCTTCGGCGTGCGCACCCCGGTCGGCGGCGCCTACTGGAACGCGGCGCTGGCCAATGGCTGCGGCAACGGCGACACCACCTGCATCCGCAACTACATCCTGCGCAACTTCGCCGGCCAGCCTGGCGTGGAACGCGGCCCGGATGACGGCGCGGGCAACCCGACCGGCGTGATCACCGCGACCGCGACCGATCCGGTGGCGAACTTCCGCATCACCACCTTCTCGAACCAGAAGCGCGACCGCATCCGCGGCCTGGAATTCAACCTCCAGCACATGTTCGGCAACAGCGGTTTCGGCCTGGCGGCGAACTACACCTACGTGCACTCGGGTCTGCAGTACAACAACGCCAGCGTCGGCGAGCAGTTCGCGCTGGTCGGCCTGAGCGACTCGGCCAACCTGGTGGGTATCTTCGAGAACGACAAGTGGAACGTGCGCGCGGCCTACAACTGGCGCGACAAGTTCCTGTCCTCGACCTTCGACGGCGCGGGCCCCAACCCGAACTACGTCGAAGCCTACGGCCAGCTGGACCTGAGCATCGGCTACAACATCAACAAGAACCTGAGCTTGCAGTTCGAGGGCATCAACCTGACCGACGAGACCTCGCGCGTGCATGGCCGCACCAAGAACCAGGCGCTGTACGTGGTGCAGTCCGGCCCGCGCTACATGGTGGCGGCGCGCTACAAGTTCTGATGATCGCGTAGCAGGAAGGGGCCGCGGGTGTTTCGCCGCGGCCCGATCCGGGTTAGACTTCCCGCATCGCTTTTTTCAGGAAGCCCCCCATGGTGACGAGCACCATCAGTCACGTCGTGATCGTAGGCGGCGGGTCGGCCGGCTGGCTGACCGCCGCCGTTCTCGCCGCGCGCTACCGCCCGCTCGAACACGGCGGCCTGCGCATCACGCTGATCGAATCCCCCGACGTCGCGCCGATTGGCGTGGGCGAGGGCACCTGGCCCACCATGCGCGATACCCTGCGCGAGGCCGGGGTGTCCGAAACCGCCTTTTTCCGCTCCTGCGACGCCGCTTTCAAGCAGGGCTCGCGCTTCAACCGCTGGGTCAGCGGCGCCGAAGACGACTACTACTTCCACCCCTTCGTCCTGCCCCAGGGCTATGGCGAGACCGACCTCGGACGCCATTGGCAGAAGCGCCATGCACAGGTGCCCTTCGCCGACCTGGTGAGCTACCAGCCCCACCTGTGCGTGGCCGGGCGCGCGCCCAAGCAGGTGAGCACCCCCGAATTCGCGGGCGTGGCCAATTACGGCTACCACCTGGACGCCGGCAAGTTCGGCCTCTTCCTCAAGGCTCACTGCCTCGAGAAGCTGGGCGTGCACTACGTGCCCGACCACGTCACCGGCATCCGCTCGCACGAGAACGGCGACATCGCGGCCCTGCACACCAAGGAGCACGGCGAGCTCGAAGCCGACCTGTTCGTCGACTGCACCGGCATGCAGTCCATGCTGCTCGGGAAGCACTACGGCGTGCCCCTGCTGTCGCAGAAGCACGTGCTGTTCAACGACAGCGCGCTGGCGGTGCAGGTGCCCTATGCCGGCGAGAACGACCCGATCGCCTCCCAGACCACCTCCACCGCGCAGAGCGCGGGCTGGATCTGGGACATCGGCCTGCCGACCCGGCGCGGCGTGGGTCATGTGTATTCCAGCGCCCACGTCTCGGACGAAGAGGCCGAGCGCGAGCTGCGCGCCTACCTCAAGTCCACCGGCGTCAC
Source organism: Massilia sp. KIM (assembly GCF_002007115.1). Taxonomy (NCBI): domain Bacteria; kingdom Pseudomonadati; phylum Pseudomonadota; class Betaproteobacteria; order Burkholderiales; family Oxalobacteraceae; genus Massilia; species Massilia sp. KIM. The sequence goes on from NZ_MVAD01000004.1 coordinate 438,019, forward strand.
GGGCGAGATCCCGGCGCCGCGCAAGCTGGGCTTCCAGCCCGGCTACCGCGAGAAATTCTGGCACCGCAACTGCGTCGCCATCGGCCTGTCGGCCGGCTTCATCGAACCGCTGGAGGCCTCGGCCCTGGCCATGGTCGAGCTGTCGGCCGCCATGCTGGCCGACGAAATGCCGGTCACCCGCGACCAGCTCGACGCGTGCGCGCAACGTTTCAACGAGACCTTCACCTACCGCTGGGAGCGGGTGATCGACTTCCTCAAGCTGCACTACGTGCTGAGCCGACGCGAGGACAGCGACTACTGGCGCGACAACCGGCGCCCGGAAACCATCCCGGAGCGGCTGGCGAATCTGCTGACCCTCTGGCGCCACCGCCCTCCCTCGCGCTACGATATCAACCGCATCCAGGAAGTATTCCCGGCGGCGAGCTACCAGTACGTCATGTACGGAATGGGCTTCCGCCACGAACCCGGGCCGGCGCTGCGTCATGAAGACGCGGCGCTGGCCGACAGCTACCTGCGCGAAGCGGCGAGCCTGACTCGCCGGATGCTGCCGGCCCTGCCGGACAACCGCGCACTCATCGACCATATCCGGCGTCATGGGCTGCAACAACGATAAACCAGAAAGAAAGAGACACACATGCCCAACATCGCCCTGCTGAACAACGTCGAGCACAAGGACCTGCGCATCATCACCGATCACCGTCCCGGCCTGGGCGACGAGATCGCCTGGTGCCCGACCTACTCCAACGAGTTCCGCACGCTGCAGTCGACCTACCCGATCATCTTCCGCAAGATGGAAGACGGCATTCCTTATGAAGCGATCGTGCTGTTCGGCTTCACCGAGAACGAAAACCTGTTCCTCGGCCAGGACGGCTGGGACGCGCCCGTGATCCCGCTGCTGATCCAGCGCCAGCCCTTCATGATCGGCCTGCGCGGCGAGGAACTGATGATCCAGGTCGACCTGGACAACCCGCGCGTCAGCCGCACCGAAGGCGTGCCGGTGTTCCTCGAGCACGGCGGCAGCACCGAATACCTCGACACCGTCAACAGCATCCTGTCGACCATCCACCACGGCCTGCAGCGCGAAGCCGGCTTCATGGCCGCGCTCGAGAAATACCAGCTGCTCGAGACTTTCGCGCTCGACATCCAGCTCGACGACGGCTCGATGAACCGCATGTCGGGCTTCTACACCATCAACGAAGAACGCCTGGCCGCCCTGGAAGCCGAGGCCCTGGGCGAGCTGCACCGCGCCGGCTACCTGGCCCCGATCTACTTCGCCCTGGCCTCGCTGTCGAACTTCCGCAATCTCATCGATCGCAAGAACCGCAGGCTGCGCCATGCTACCGATCGCCAATAAAATCCGCGAAATCACCGGCCTGCGCCCGGGCGACCTGGGCGACGCCATCCTGACCTCCACCGAGCCGCTGCTGCTGCGCGGCCTGGTGGCCGACTGGCCGCTGGTGCGCGCAGCGCGCGCTTCGCAGGACGAGGCCGACGCCTACCTGCGCCGCTTCTACCGCGACGCCACGGTCAACGCCATGCTGGGCGCGCCCGAGATCGAGGGCCGCTACTTCTACAACGAAGACCTGACCGGCTTCAATTTCTACCCGATCCGGGTGCGCCTGGACGCCGTGCTGGACGAGCTGCAGAAGCACCGCCACACCGAGCCGCCGCCCTCGATCTACGTGGGCTCGACCACGATCGACACCAGCCTGCCGGGCCTGCGCGCCGAGAACGACGTCGACCTGGGCGAGCGCGACCCCCTGGTGAGCCTGTGGATCGGCAACCGCACCCGCATCGCCGCCCACTACGACCTGCCGGACAACCTGGCCTGCGTGGCCGCCGGCCACCGCCGCTTCACGCTGTTCCCGCCGGACCAGCTGAACAACCTCTACGTCGGCCCGCTCGACTACACGCCGGCCGGCCAGGCCATCAGCCTGGTGGACTTCGCCAGGCCCGATTACGAGAAATTCCCGCGCTTCGCCCAGGCCCTGGAACACGCCCAGGTGGCCGAGATGGAGCCGGGCGACGCCCTGTTCATTCCCAGCATGTGGTGGCACCATGTGGAAGCGCTGGACCGCTTCAACATCCTGGTGAACTACTGGTGGCGCCAGTCGCCGGGCTACATGGACACGCCGACCAACGCCCTGATGCACGCCCTGATGACGGTGCGCGACCTGCCGCCGGCCCAGCGCAAGGCCTGGGAAGGCCTGTTCCGCCACTACGTGTTCGAGGCCAACGAGGACACCGCCGCCCACATCCCGGAAGACGCGCGCCGCATCCTGGCGCCGCTGGACGACGACATGACGCGCGCGATCCGCACCCAATTACTCAAGCGGATGAACCGCTGACAGGAGACAGACGTGGAACACAGCAAGCAAACGACGGGCGGCGCGCGGCCGGTGCGCCGGGTGGTGATCGCCGGCGGCGGCACCGCCGGCTGGATGGCGGCGGCCTGCATCTCGAAGGTGCTGGGCAAGCGCCTCGACATCAAGCTGATCGAATCCGACGAGATCGGCACGGTGGGCGTGGGCGAGGCCACCATCCCGACCCTGGTGCACTTCCACAAGCTGCTCGAGATTAACGAGCAGGAGTTCATGGCCGCCACCAAGGCGACCTTCAAGCTCGGCATCAGCTTCGAGGGCTGGCGCAACGTCAAGGAAGACTACATCCACTCCTTCGGCATGACCGGCACCGACCACTGGACCGCCGGCTTCCAGCACTTCTGGCACAAGGGCCGCGAGCGCGGCCTGGCGGGCGACTACGGCGACTACTGCCTGGAGCTGCGCGCGGCCCAGGAAAAGCGCTTCGCCCACCTGCCGCGCGACGGCATGAACTACGCCTACCACCTGGACGCGACCGCCTACGCGCGCTTCCTGCGCCAGTTCAGCGAGCGCCACGGGGTGCAGCGCATCGAGGGCAAGATCGTCGACGTCACCACCAGCGCGCTGACGGGCCACATCCGCTCGATCACCCTGGATTCCGGCGCCGACATCGAGGGCGACCTGTTCATCGACTGCACCGGTTTCCGCGCGCTCCTGATCGGCCAGGCCATGAAGGTGGACTACGAGGACTGGTCGCAATGGCTGTTCAACGACAGCGCGGCGGCGGTGCAGACGATGTCGGTGGGCGAAGCCGTGCCCTACACCCGCTCGATCGCCCACGGCTTCGGCTGGCAGTGGCGCATCCCGCTGCAGCACCGCGTGGGCAACGGCATCGTGTTCTCGAGCCGCTACGCCGGGGAAGAGCAGGCGATCCAGGCCCTGATGGACAATGTCGAGGGCGAGGCCCTGATGAAGCCGCGCGTGATCAAGTTCACGCCGGGCCAGCGCAGGCAGGTCTGGAAGGGCAACTGCCTGGCCATCGGCCTGGCCAGCGGCTTCCTCGAGCCGATCGAATCGACCAGCATCCACCTGATCCAGCGCAGTATTGTCCGCCTGATGCAGATGTTCCCGAGCGACGGCATTTCGCAGTCGGACGTGGACGAGTACAACAAGCAGGCCTGGACCGAGATCGAGCACATCCGCGATTTCATCATCCTGCACTACCACGTCACCAACCGCGGTGACACGCCCTACTGGCGCGACGCCCGCAACATGGACGTGCCGGCCAGCCTGCGCCACAAGATCGACCTGTTCCGCGAGACCGGGCGCGTGTTCCGCATTTCGAACGAGCTGTTCGCCGAGAATTCGTGGATCCAGGTGATGCTGGGGCAGGGCGTGATGCCGGCGAGCCACCACCAGGCGGCCGACCTGATGGGCGACATCGAGCTGTCGCAGTTCCTGGGGTCGATCAAGGGGTCGATCGACAAGACCGTGAGTCAGCTGCCGTCGCACCAGCAATACGTCGAGCGTTACTGCAAGTCGCCGATGTAAATCGTCGGGCCAAACGTCGTTAGCTTAAAAACGGCGTTGGCCCCAAAACGTCGTCAGCCCCAAAACGTCGTTAGCCCCAAAACGTCGTTAGCCCCAAAAAGTCGTTAGCCTAAAAACGTCGTCCCCGCGAAGGCGGGGACCCAAGTTAAGCGCTGTGGTAACGCATAAAACTTGGGTCCCCGCCTTCGCGGGGACGACGTTGTTTACTGCTTGGTTTTTTTCAGCGGCGCCGCTTTATTCGGCCGCCACCTTCTGGCGATGCAGGTTCGCGTACTTCACCCCGAAGTACATGATGAACAGGTAGCAGGCCGCCGGCACCAGGAAGGACGGTTGCAGGCCGATGGTGTCGGCGAACATGCCCTGCACGAAAGGCACGATGGCCCCGCCCACGATGGCCATGCACAGGATGCCCGAACCCTGGCCGGTGTACTTGCCCAGCCCGTGCAGCGCCATGCTGAAGATGGTCGGGAACATGATCGAGTTGCACAGGCCGACCGCCAGGATCGCCCACATCGCCAGCGAACCCGAGGTGAAGGTCGCGAGCAGCACCAGCAGGATCGCGCCCAGGGCGGTGACCGCCAGCGACTTGCCCGGGCTGACGTAGCGCATTACGGCGAAGCCGATGAAGCGGCCCACCAGCGCGCCGCCCCAGTACAGGCTGACGTAGTGCGCGCCGTCGGCGTGGCTCAGGCCCGCGATATGGCTCTCGCCAAGGAAGTTGATCAGGAAGCTGCCGATCGAGACCTCGGCGCCCACGTACAGGAAGATCGCCAGGGTGCCCAGCACCAGGTGGCGGTAAGCCAGGGCGCCGCCCTTGCCGTCGGTCGCGACGGTGGTGCTGTCGTCATGGCTGATCTTCGGCAGCTTGGCCACCGCGAACAGAACCGCCAGGATCGCCAGCGCCGCGGCCAGGCCCAGGTAAGGACCCTGCACGGCGGCCGCTTCCTTGGCGCGGTAGGCCGCCTGGTCGGCGGCCGACAGGGCCGCCAGCTGGTCGGCGCCGAGGGTGGCGGCCGACAGGATCAGGATGCCGCCCAGGGCCGGCGCCACGGTGGTGCCGAGCGAGTTGAAGGCCTGGGTCAGGGTCAGGCGGCTGGACGCGGTGCGCGCCGGGCCGAGCACGGTGACGTAGGGGTTGGCCGCCACCTGCAGGATGGTGATGCCGCTCGCCAGGATGAAGAAGGCGAACAGGAACAGGCCGTAGCCACCCTGCGAGGCCGGGTAGAACAGGGCGCAGCCGGCGGCCGCGATCATCAGGCCGGTGACGGCGCCGTTCTGGTAGCCGATGCGGCGGATCAGGGCGCCGGCCGGCAGCGAGACGATGAAGTAGGCGCCGAAGAAGCAGAACTGCACCAGCATGGCCTGCAGGTAGGTCAGGGTGTAGATCGACTTCAGGTGCGGGATCAGGACGTCGTTCAGCGAGGTGAGCAAGCCCCACATGAAGAACAGGATGGTGACGATCACCAGCGCGCCGGTATGCGGATTGTGTTCGCTGTCGAGGGCCGTGGCGGCTGCCGGCGGCGGGGTCTGGGCCGTGTTGTGCATGGTGTCTCCGTTGTTATGGGTGGGTCGCGAGGTGGTCGGCAAGCATAGCAGACACGCCGCGCAGCGCCGGGTACTGTTCGGTGATCAGGTAGGTCGGGATGCGCGCGAGGTAGGGACTGAGCCGCCCCTTGTCCTCGAAGCGCGCGCGGAAGGCCGAGTTGGTAAACAGCTGGCCGAGGCGCGGCACGATGCCGCCGCCGATGTACATGCCGCCGGTGGCGCCCAAGGTCAGCGCCACGTTGCCGGCCACGCTGCCCAGCACTGCGCAAAAGATTTCCACGGTGCCGGCGCAGTCCTGCGAGGAGCCGTCGAGGGCCGCGCCCGTGATCTCGGGCGCGCCGATGCGCTTGCCGGTGCGCGCCCAGTGGATCAGCTCCAGTCCCATGCCCGAAAGCAGGCGCTCGGCCGAGACGTGGCCGAATTCGCCCCACAGGGCTTCCAGGATCGCCACTTCCTCGCGGTTGGCGGGCGAGAAGCTGACGTGGCCGCCTTCGCCGGCCAGGGCGATCCAGCGCTTCCCGGCCGGGATCACGCCCGACACGCCCAGGCCGGTGCCCGGGCCGATCAGGCCGATAGGGCGCCCCGGCAGCTCGACCCCGCCGCCGATGCGCTGGCGGCCGTCCTCGAGCAGGTGAGGCAGGGACATCGCCAGCGCGGCGAAGTCGTTCACCACCAGCAGCGTGGCCAGCCCCTGTTCCTGGCGCAGGCCCTCGATCGAGAAGCTCCAGTGGTGGTTGGTCATCTTGACCTCGTCGCCCTCGACCGGGTTGGCGATGGCGATCGCCGCGTGGCGCACCGTTTCCACCGCCAGGCCGCGCGAGCGGGCATTGGCGAGGTAGGCGCGCATGGCCTCGCCCAGGCTCGGGTAGTCGGCGCAGGCCAGCACCTCGACGTCGGCGAGGCCCAGGCCCGACTCCAGCGCGAAGCGGGCGTTGGTGCCGCCGACGTCGGCCAGCAGGCGCAGTTCCTGACTCATCGCAGTTCCTCGCAGCGCACCGCATCCGGCTCGGCGGCGCCGCCGCCGGCGATCTCGATGTTGGTAAAGGCGGCGGCGAAGACGCCCTCGCTGGTGATGCTGAACGGGGTGTCGACCTTGGCCAGGTCCAGTCCCTTGGCCTGGAAGCAGGCCAGCGGAATCTTGACGGTCTGCTTGCCCTTGCCGGCCAGGCGCTTGAACAGGGCGGTGGCGTCCACGCTGGCGCCCTGCATCGCCATGCTCACCCTGGCGGCGGGGGCTGCCTGGACGATGGTGTCGAAGCGCAGCGCCGCGTTGTTGGCCGCGGCCGGCGGCAGCACCATGGCGCGCGCGCCGCGCGCTTCCACCGTGGCAGGACCGGTCCAGGTCAGCAGCTTGGCGTCCTGCTGGGTGTTCACCTGCGAGGTGGTGGCGGTGATGCCCGGCAACGAGAAGCTGGCGTTGAGGTCCGCGCCCAGCACCGTGGTTTGGGTCCCGCTCCTGATCGCCAGCGGGAAGCTGGCGCGGTCGGCCTGGCTGAAGATCGGGAAGCTGCTGCTGACGCCGCAGCCGCCGGCCGGGATGCTCTCGTCCAGCTTGCCCAGGCGCGAGCGGGTCGCCTTCTTCAGGCCATAGCCGTAGGCGAACAGCGGCGCATAGTCCTTGTCGCCCACGTTCAGGCGGGTCTGGCAGGCCGACTTGGGCCAGGAGAAGGGCAGCTTGCCGCTGAAGTCGTAGGTCTTGCCGCCGGCGACCAGCAGGTCGGACACGCCCTTGCCCTCGGAGCCCGGCAGCCAGGCCGCGATGAAGGTGCTGGACAGGTTGAGCAGGTCGTTGGCGTACAGCGGACGGCCCGAGACCATCACGGTGATCACCGGTTTGCCCTTGTTGGCGACCGCCTGCAGCACGGCCAGGTCTTCCGGATAGCGGCTGCTGTGGCGCAGGGTGCCGGACAGGCCGATGTCGCCGTCGCCTTCGGCGTAGGGGCGCTCGCCGATCACCGCGATCACGGCGTCGAACATCGAGACGTCGACGCCCTTGGCGTCCAGGCTGTAGCTGACGTTGGTCGCGCCGGCCGCTTCGCGGATGCCGGCCAGGATGGTGTCGGCATTGCGGAAGTCGGCATTGGTGTTGGCCGTGCCCTGCCAGGTCAGCGACCAGCCGCCCGACTGGTTCGAGAGGTCGTCGGCGCTCTTGCCGACCACCAGGATCTTGCTGCCGCGCGCCAGCGGCAGCGCCGGGCCTTCGTTCTTGAGCAGCACCAGCGATTCGCGCACCGCCTGGCGCGCCAGCGCGCGCGCCTGCATCGACTCCTCCTTGCCGGCGTGGGCGTTCTGGGCCGGGCTCTTGTCGAACAGGCCGGCGCGCAGCTTGACCCGGATGATGCGGCTGACGGCGTCGTCGATGCGCGCCATCGGGATCTCGCCGCTCTCCACCTGCTTGATGGTGTTGGCGATGAAGGCCTTCCAGTCGTCCGGCACCATGATCATGTCGATGCCGGCGTTGATCGCCTGGGCGCAGCTGTCGTTGCGGCAGCCCGGGATCTCGCCGATGCCGTTCCAGTCGCTGACCACGAAGCCGTCGAAGCCCATCTTCTCCTTCAGGATGCCGGTCAGCGCCGCCTTGCTGCCGTGAAGCTTGCCGTGTTCGGTGCCGCTGGCGGTGTCGGTCCAGCTGTTGAAGGAGGCCATCACGGTCTGGGCGCCGGCCTGCAGCGCGGTCAGGTAGCCCTGGCCGTGGATGCCCAGCAGCTCGGCCTCGCTGACCTTGGTCACGCCGCGGTCCTTGCCGTTCTCGGTGCCGCCATCGCCGATGAAGTGCTTGGCGGTGGCGACCGTGTTGGCGTCGTCCTTGAAGGCGCCCTGCATGCCGCGCACGTATTCGCCGGCATAGCTCTTCACCACCTGCGGGTCTTCGGCATAGCTCTCGTAGGTGCGGCCCCAGCGGTCGTCGCGGACGACGGCCAGGGTCGGGCCGAACACCCAGGCGATGCCGGTGGCGCGCACCGCCTTGGCGGTGGCCGCGCCGATCTCGCGCACCAGCTTGGGATTGCGCGCCGCGCCCAGGCCGATGTTGTGCGGGAAGAGGGTGGCGCCCGGCACGTTGTTGTGGCCGTGGACCGCGTCCGTGCCCCAGATCACCGGCACCTTGACCGCCATGTCGGTCTTCATCGAGGCCTCGTGGTAGGCCTGGGCCAGCGCCAGCCAGTCCTTGGCGCTCGCATGCTTGTTGTTGTTCGGCCAGCTGCCGCCGCCATTGAGCACCGAGCCGAGGTAGTAGCGGCTCACGTCCTCCGGGGTGGCGGTCTTGATCTCGGGCTGGGTCATCTGGCCGATCTTCTGGGCCAGGGTCATCTTGGCGACGATCTCGGCGACGCGCTTCTCGATCGCGTCGTCTTTCTTGATCGCGCTGCTGATCTTCGGCCAGTCGGCCGCCGGCGCGGCCTGCGACAGTGCGGGCAGGGCGAAGGCCAGCGCGATCGCCAGCGCGGAGGAACGGAGCTTGGGTGTCATGGGTGTCTCGCTGTGTTGTTGTCTGTTCTGGTGTTCGTCATTCGGGGCGCAGGAAGGAGCGGTACCACTGGCCGCTGCTCTTCAGGATGCGCTTCTGGGTCTCGTAGTCGATGTAGGTCAGGCCGAAGCGGCGCTGGTAGCCCTCGGCCCATTCGAAGTTGTCGAGCAGGCTCCAGGCGAAATAGCCCTTGACCGGCACGCCGTCGGCGATGGCCGACTTGAGCGTGGCCAGGTGGCGCATCAGATAGTGGCGGCGGCCGACGTCGTCGACCTGGCCGTCCGGGCCCAGGGTGTCTTCGTAGCAGGAGCCGTTCTCGGTGATGTAGATCGGACCCGGGTGGTAGTCCTTCTCGATGCGCAGCAGCAGTTCGGCCAAGCCCTGTGGCGAGACTTCCCAGCCCATGGCAGTGGTTTCGACCTCGCCAGGGGGCAACACCTTCGCGTCCAGCGGCGGGTGGCCGGCTTCGTGGGCGATGGTCTCGGGGAAGTAGTAGTTCACGCCCAGGAAGTCGGTCTTGACCGCGATGGCGTCCAGGTCGCCCGGCAGGACGGTGGGGGCGGCGTCGCCGATGATGTCGAGGAGCGCCTGCGGATAGCCGCGGCCGTGCAGCGGGTCGAGGAACCAGCGGTAGCGCAGGTTGTCGTGGCGCTCCATGGCGGCCAGGTCTTCCGGCTTGCTGCTGGCGGCGCGCAGCGGGTGCAGGCTGAGGGCGATGCCGACCTTGGCGTCCGGTACGTTGGCGCGGATCAGGGGCACGGCCTTGCCGTGCGAGAGCAGCACGTGGTGGGCCACCTGCAGCGCAGTGCCGAAGTCGGTATTGCCCGGCGCGTGCCAGCCCTCGAAATTGCCGATGATGGCGGTGCACCAAGGTTCGTTGTGGGTGATCCAGTGCTTGACGCGGTCGCCCAGGGTGCGGGTCATGGCGTCCGCGAACTCGAGGAAGGCGTCGACGGTGGAGCGCTCGGCCCAGCCGCCGCGGTCCTGCAGGTATTGCGGCAGGTCCCAGTGATACAGGGTGGCCCAGGGCTGCAGGCCGCGCTCCAGCATGCCGTCCACCAGGCGCGAGTAGAAGTCCAGGCCTTTCTGGTTGGGCTTCCCGCCCAACTCGCCGAAGATGCGCGGCCAGGCGATCGAGAAGCGGTAGGCGTTCAGGCCCAGTTCGCGCCCGAGGTCGAAGTCTTCCGGCCAGCGGTGGTAGTGGTCGCAGGCGACCGAGCCGTTGGAGCCGTCCTTGATCTTGCCCGGGGTGGCGGCGAAACGGTCCCAGATGGATTCGACACGACCGTCAACGGCGCCGGCGCCCTCGATCTGGTAGGACGAAGTGGCGCAGCCCCACAGGAAGTCGGGGGCGAAGTCGCTGCGCGCTGGCGCGTGAGGCTCGGGGCGGGTGGCAGTGGTCATGATCTCGCTTCAGGTTAACGGCGTTGTTCGGACATTCTAATGGAAAGCTTTCCAATTCGGTGCTAAAAAAAAGGGCCGGCGTGCGGCCACAGGGCTCAGGGGCTCATTTTTTCCGGCTCCGCGTGCCGCCCGGAGCCTGCGCCAGCGAGGCGCGCAGGGTGACGCTGACCGGGAAGGTGCGCGACACCGGGCGTTGCAGGTCGTAGCAGCGGTTCAGCAACATGTTCAGGCCGTTGAGCGTCATTTCGCGCCAGGGCATGTGCACGGAGGTCAGGCGCGGCGCCGAGAAGGCCGCGCTTTCGGTGTCGTCGTAGCCGATCACCGACAGGTCGCGCGGCACGCTGATGCCGGCCTCCTGGAAATAGGACAGGGCGCCGACCGCCATCTCGTCGTTGGCGCAGAACAGGGCGCTGCACTTGGTGCCCGATTCGATCAGGGCCTTGGCCGCGGACCAGCCGCCGGCCGGCGAGAAGTCGCTCTCGACGATCCAGATCTTGGCGGTGTCGATGCCCTCCGCCGCCAGTTCGTGCATGAAGCCGTCGATACGGGCCACGTTGTCGGCCAGCGCGCTGGGGCCGGCGATGACGGCGATGTCGCGGTGCTTGTAGTCCAGCAGGGTGCGCGCGGCCAGCCGTCCGCCCAGGGTATGGTCGACGGTGAAGCACTGCTCGGGAATGGCGTCGAAGGCGTGGTTCAGGGCCACCAGCTGGTGGCGCTTGGCGCCGAGCGAGGCGATGTCTTCCTCGAGCAGGGCGCTGGTCATCATGATCAGGCCGTCGCAGCCGCGTTCGATCAGGAATTCGATGCCTTCCATCGCCTGGCGCCGGGCGTCGCCCAGGCCGACGCCGAAGGCCACCACCATGTGCAGGCCGGCGGCGCGCAGCTCGGTGTCGATGATCTGCAGGATGGGCGTGTAGAAGGTGCCGCTCAGGGCCGGGATGTAGACACCGATCATGCGGCTGGTGCCGGACAGCAGGGCGCGCGCGGCGTGCGAAGGCCGGAAGCCCAGCTCGTCGATCGCCTTGCGCACGCGCTCCAGCGTGGCCGGGGACACCGAACCCTTGCCGCTGACCACCCGCGAGGCGGTGCCGAGGCCCACGCCGGCGAGACGCGCTACATCCTTGATTGTCGCCACAGAACGATCCCTGACTAGTTATTTTACGAACACTGAAGCATACACCATGCGTACCGCGTCTTTACAAGCGGCGGCCGCTGGCAGGGTCGAACAGCGAGACCCGCGCCGCATCGATCGCGAAGCGCACCGATTGGCCGGACGCCATCGGCTGCGGCTCGTGCACCATGCACGAGAGCGCGTGGCCGCCGCAGTCCAGCCACACCACCTGGTGATTCCCCATCGGCTCGACCAGGGTGATGCGGCCTTCCAGCGGGCCGTCGGGGCGGATGTGCAGGTGTTCCGGGCGCGCCCCGAGGACGGCCGCGCCGGGCAGCACGCTGCCGTCGGCCAGCGGCAGGGACAGCGCGCCGGCGCCGAAGCGCCCGTGCACGTCGACCTCGCCCTCGATGAAGTTCATCGACGGCGAGCCGAGGAAGCCGGCGACGAAGCGGTTGGCCGGACGGTCGTAGACCTCGCAGGGCGTGCCGATCTGCTGGATGCGGCCGCCCTGCATCACCACGATGCGGGTGGCCAGGGTCATCGCCTCGGCCTGGTCGTGGGTCACGTAGATCATGGTCGAGCCGAGCGTCTGGTGCAGCATCTTGAGCTCGCGCCGCAGCTCGGTGCGCAGCTTGGCGTCAAGGTTCGAGAGCGGCTCGTCGAACAGGTAGACGCCGGCCTCGCGTACCAGGGCGCGGCCGATCGCCACGCGCTGGCGCTGGCCGCCCGACAGCTGGGCCGGTTTGCGGTCGAGCAGGGCGTCGAGCTGGAGCATCTCGGCGGCGCGGCGCACGCGGCGCTGGATTTCCGGCTTCGGCGTGCCCGAGATGCGCAGGCCGAAGGACATGTTCTTCTCGACCGTCATGGTCGGGTAGAGCGCATAGGACTGGAACACCATGCCGATCCCGCGTTCGCTCGGGTCGGCGTAGCTCATGTCGCGCCCGCCGATCTCGATGGAGCCGCCGGACAGGTCGATCAGGCCGGCGATGCTGTGCAGGAGCGTGGACTTGCCGCAGCCCGAAGGCCCGAGCAGCACCAGGAATTCGCCCGGCTCCACCTGCAGGTCGAGGTCGCGGATGATCTCGTTGCTGTCGCGGGTGATGCACAGTTTGCGCAAATGGACGTTCGACATGCGTTCAGCCTTTCACGGCGCCGGCGGCGATGCCGCGCACGAACCAGCGCCCGGAGAAGAAGTAAATCGCCAGCGGCACCGCCGCCGTCAGGATGGTGGCCGCCATGTTCACGTTGTACAGGCGCACGCCGGTGGTGGTGTTGATCACGTTGTTGAGCTGGACCGTCATCGGCGCGTTGTCGCGGCCGGCGAACACCAGGCCCAGGATGTAGTCGTTCCACACGCCGGTGATCTGCATGATCGCCGCCACCACGATGATGGGCAGGGACATCGGCAGCATCACCTGGGCGAAGATGCGCCAGAAGCCGCCGCCGTCGATGCGCGCGGCCTGGAACAGCTCGTGCGGCACCGAGGCGTAGTAGTTGCGGAACAGGAGGGTCATGACCGGCATGCCGAAGATGCAGTGCACCAGCACGATGGCGGGCAGGGAGCCGAACAGGCCGGCCTTGGCCATCATCCAGACCAGCGGGTAGATCATCACCTGCACCGGGATGAAGGCGCCGGCCATCAGGACGCCGAACAGCAGGTTGGCGAAGCGGGGGCGCCAGAACGAGAGCGCATAGCCGTTGATGGCGCCGATCAGGATCGGCAGGATGGTGCTGGGCACCGTGATCGCGACCGAGTTCCAGAAGCCGACGCTGACCTGGTCCCAGGCGTTGCGCCAGGGGTCGAGCGTGAACTGGGCCGGCAGGGCCAGCACGCTGCCCATCCGGATCTCGTCCATCGGCTTGAAAGAGGTGGTGATCATCGCATACAGCGGCAGCAGGAAGAACAGCGCGGCGCTGAACAGGAAGGCGTAGACGCCGATGCGCGCGGCGTTGAGGCGCTTGCGGCGCGGCGCGGCGCAGGTAGCGGAGGGCGGGACGGCGGCGGCCATGGCCGGGGCGGTCGGGTGGCTCATGCGTGTCCTTTCTGGCGCGGACGCTTGCCGAAGCCGCGGCTGCGCGCATAGGCATAGGGCGCCAGCACGGCCAGCACCGGAATCAGGAGCATCACTGCGCCGGCCGAGGCTAGGCCGACGTTCGAGCGCAGGAACAGGTGGTCCATGATGAACTTGGCCGGCACCTCGCTGGCGATGCCCGGTCCGCCCTGGGTCATGGCGACCACGGCGTCGTAGAGCTTGACCACGGCGGTGGACAGCAGCAGGAACACGGTGGCGATGGTGGGGCCGAGCATGGGCAGCACGATGGAGACGTAGACGCGCCAGGCCGGGATGCCGTCCAGGCGCGCGGCCTTCCAGATCTCGGGGTCGATGCCGCGCAGGCCGGCCAGCATCAGGGCCATCACCAGGCCCGAAGCCTGCCACACGGTGGCGATGACGACGGCGTAGATCGCCATGTCCTGGTCGATGATCCACTCGAAGCGGAAGCTCGAGAAGCCGAAGCTCTGCACCGTGGCCTCGATGCCGCTGCCGGGGGTGAGCAGCCATTGCCACACCAGGCCGGTGGCGATGAAGGACATCGCATACGGGTAGAGGAAGACGGTGCGCAGCAGGCCTTCGCCGCGCACGTTCTGGTCGATGAAGACGGCGAGCAGGAAGCCGATCACCATGCAGGCGATGATGAACAGGACGCCGTAGACTGCGAGATTGTTCAGCGAGAGCATCCAGCGCTCGTTGTCGAACAGGCGCACGTACTGGGCCAGGCCGATCCACTTCTCGGACGGGAAGGTGCGCGAGGCGGTCAGCGAGGTGCGGAAAGTCCACAGGGCCGCGCCGATGTAGGCGACCAGCACCGTCAGCGCCATCGGCAGCAGGGCGGCGTGGGGCGTGAAGCGGTTCAGGCTGAAGGGGCGGGCGAGCATGGCGTCAGTATTTGAGGGCGTTGGCGATGCTTCTCTGAACCTTCTCGACCGGCAGGTTCATGTTCCAGTAGGCGGTGAGGATGTCCTGCAGCGCGCCGTTCTGGTCCGGGGTCAGGTAAACCTCGGTCACGCCGAGCTGGCGCGAGCGGTCCTTGATGATCTCGATGCCCTTCTGGGCGCAGATGTCCAGCTCCGCCGCATTGATGTCGGTACGGACCGGGATCGAGCCTTTCAGCTTGCTGAAGGTGACCTGCAGGTTGGGTTGGGCGACCACACCGGCCAGCAGGTTCTGGGCTTTCACCGCGGCCGGGTCGTCCGTGCGCGGGAAAACGAAGACGTCGCCCTGGATCAGGTAGGGGCTGGCCGGGCCGAAGCCGGCGATGCAGCCGTAGTGCACGCCCGGCTGCTGGCGCGCGTTGGTGAATTCTCCTTTGGCCCAGTCGCCCATCACCTGGAAGCCGGCCTTGCCGCTGATGACCATGGCGGTGGCGTCGTTCCAGTTGCGGCCCGGGGAGTTCGGGTCGACGTAGGATTTCAGGCGCTTGAAGGTCTGCAGGATCTGGCGGAAGGCGGGCGAATTCATGGTCGCCTGGTCGCGGTCGCGCAGCACCTTCAGGTACATCTCGCGGCCGCCGATATTGGCCAGCACCGCCGAGAACAGCAGGGTCTCCTGCCAGGACTGGCCGCCGTGGGCGAGGGGGATGATGCCGGCGGCCTTCAGCTTGTCGAGGGCGGCGAAGAATTCAGGGATGGTCGCTGGTTCCCTGGTGATGCCGGCTTTCTGGAAGGCGGCCTTCGAGTACCAGAACCAGGTCTGCATGTGGATGTTCAGCGGCACCGCGTAGTAGTGGCCCTGCACCTTGATCACATCGATGATCGGTTGGGGCAGGATCTGGTCCCAGTTGTGGGCCTGGGCGACGCTGTCGACGTTGTTGAGCATGTTCTGCTCGATGACGTCGAGGAATTGCTTGGAGGTGTTGAACTGGGCTGCGGTGGGCGGGTTGCCGCCGACGATGCGGTTGATGGTGACGGCGCGGGACTGGTCGCCGCCGGCGATCGCGGTGTCGATCCACACGCCGCCGGCGTTGCGGTAGGCGTGGGCGACCTGCTTGACGGCGGCGGATTCGCCGCCGGAGGTCCACCAGTGGATGACTTCCGCCTTCGGCACGGCTGCCTGGGCGGCGTGCGCGGATGCGGCGGCGCACAGCCAGGCGCAGGCTGCAGCCAGAATGCGTACTGTGACCATCGTGTCTCCGTTGTCCGCCCTTGTTTTATTGGCACGTTTGGAAACGTTCCCATAGGCTTCGCCCGACTATAGCATCGGGGTAGATGGCGGTCAAACAAATGTTGCAATTTGGGATTCTGGCACAGTTTTCGCGGTAGTTCGACTGTTTTTGCTGGAAGGATACGTTGTTGACGACTTAACTCGGAATGGTGGCGGTGTGTTGCAAATCTGTCCTTACACTGGCCCATGCTCAGTGCATGGACTCTGCAATCGCTCGAAGGTCGCGTAGCTGACAT
Source organism: Massilia sp. KIM (assembly GCF_002007115.1). Classification (NCBI taxonomy): domain Bacteria; kingdom Pseudomonadati; phylum Pseudomonadota; class Betaproteobacteria; order Burkholderiales; family Oxalobacteraceae; genus Massilia; species Massilia sp. KIM. The sequence continues at coordinate 453,876 of NZ_MVAD01000004.1, forward strand.
CGATCTCTGCGCGGGTGTCTCCGTATAGCAGGGCGGTGCGCTTCAAATCCCGCGACGTGTAGAACACCATGCTGATCGGGCCCTCTCTCGTCAGGCGGTCGACGATGTCGACTTTGCCTATCTGAAGGGGAAAATCCGTCGCAAGCTGTTCCGGGGTAAGCAGCCGATGAGCGGAGATGGAAAACAATGTGCGGACCGAGTTGATCAGATTTTTCGAGGAGCGGCATTCCTGACTCGGCTGCCCATCGATGGGCCTGACGGCGATGTCGAATCCCTCATCCGTGTGCAAGGATCGCAATGTGACGTCTACCACGCTGTTCTTGAATATGAGTGTTTCGACTTCTGCAGGCAGCACCGCAATCACGGGCTCTTTAGGAAGCGCCCTGAGCTCCCCGCTCGGCCGGAAATACAGGTAAGCGCCTGTTGCGGCAGTCAGTACGAGGAGGCCGATCTGCCAGGATCGGGTAATTGCATGCTTCATACGACCGTCACCTGTGTGCCAATTGGCGCCCATTCGTAGAGCGCACGTGCGTCGGTTTCCGACAAGCGGACGCATCCATGGGAGCCAAACCAGGCGCTGACTCTACTGCGCAGGGTGCGTAGTACCGATAAGGGGGCGGGGCCGTGGTATTGATGAAGCGCCTTGACCGGGGGCCGCCGAGGCTCGCGGATGAAGAACATGGCGTAGTTCATCTGTACGTCGTATGCACGGCTACGGTAGGGATGATGTTTGCGAAGGATGCGGAAGCTTCCCCGATCTGTCGGGTGATCATCGTCACCGCTCACACACTCGAACTGATGAACTTTGGCGTCGTCTTCGTAGGTCTCCACCGTCTGCTTGGCGAGGTCGACCTTGATGCGCTTGGTTTTTGGTTTTGCGGCCGGCCGAGCGCTAACGGGTCTGGGTGAGGGTTGGGTTGCCATACGGTCTCCACAGTGAGCATCGTGGAGAGATTGGCAGTGGAAGCGTGGCGGGGTCTTGAGAGGGATCAGGGTCTTGTGCCGACCGCGCATGATCGACAATATGCGCACTACATAGCCCGCCCCGGAAAGCAAAAAGCCCAACCGATATGGGTTGGGCTAGTGCAAGATCAAACTGGTGCCGGCTGCAGGACTCGAACCCGCCACCTGATGATTACAAATCAACTGCTCTACCTGATGAGCTAAGCCGGCTGCGATCAATGTGATCGTTAGGGCGAGGATTATACCTTTATTTGATACGCGTCAACGTCGGCCGTCCGCCTTTTTTCGGCGGATCATTGTCATCATCCGGCGCCGTCGTAGCCGGCTCAGCGGGCGACGCACTCGCATTCTCGCCGTTCGGCACCGCCGACAGGGACGGCGCCCCCGACGATTCCGCCGGCGCCGGCATCTCCGCCGCCGTGACGTTCACCTCGAAGGCCATCCCCTGTCCATTCTCGTTGGCGTAAATCGCCAGCACGTTGTGCACAGGAATATAGATCTCGCGCGACACGCCATTGAAGCGCGCCCGGAAGTGGATGGCGTCATTGTCCATCTTCAGCCCCGAGGTCGCCCCGTAGCTGATGTTGAGGATGATCTCGCCCTTGCGTACGTATTCCATCGGCACCGTGGTCGCGGCGTCGACCTTGACCGCGAGGTAAGGCGTGTAGCCGCTGTCGGTGCACCATTCGTAGATGGCGCGCAGCAAGTAGGGTTTGGTGGAGATCTCAGCCATGGTGGTGTTAACAAATACCTGGGTATGTACACGCCAGTGTACCGGATTCGTCCCACGGACGTCCCGAAAAACCGGCGTGCACGTATAGCGCGGAGACCGGGCGGCCTCCGCGGCAACGCTATCAGCGGCGCATCACCTTCTCGGACGGGGTCAGCGCTTCGATGTAGGCCGGACGCGAGAAGATACGCTCGGCGTACTTCATCAGCGGCGCAGCGGTCTTCGACAGCTCGATGCCATAGTGGTCCAGACGCCACAGCAGCGGAGCGATCGCGACGTCCAGCATCGAGAACTCGTCGCCCAGCATGTACTTGTTCTTCAGGAACAGCGGGGCCAGGGTGGTCAGGCGGTCGCGGATTTCCGAACGGGCCTTGTCGTGGCTCTTGTCGTTGGTCTTGTTGCGCTCGCTTTCCAGCGTGTGCACGTGGACGAACAGTTCCTTCTCGAAGTTGAACAGCATCAGGCGCGCACGGGCGCGCATCAGCGGGTCGGCCGGCATCAGCTGCGGGTGCGGGAAGCGCTCGTCGATGTACTCGTTGATGATGTTCGATTCGTACAGGATCAGTTCGCGTTCGACCAGGATCGGCACCTGGCCATACGGATTCATGGTCGAGATGTCTTCCGGCTTGTTGAACAGGTCGACGTCGCGTACCTCGAAGTCCATGCCCTTTTCGAACAGGACGAGGCGGCAGCGTTGGGAGAACGGGCAGGTGGTGCCGGAGTAGAGAACCATCATGGTTTATAGTTCCTTAAGAAACAAAGGGGTGAAGCGCCAAGCGACTCACCCCGAAAAATGATTGCCCGTATTATAGCCAACCGGGCAATGAAAGCGAATTACTTCACTTCTTTCCAGTACGACGCCTTCAAGCGCCAGGTCAGGAAAGCGAAGCCCGCCAGGAACAAGAGCACGATCACGCCCAGGCGCTTGCGCTGGTTCTGGGCCGGTTCGGCCATCCAGCTCAGGTAGGCGACCAGGTCGGCAGTGGCGGCGTCGAAGTCCTGGGCGCTCAGGGTGCCCGGGCTGACCTGCTCGAAGCCGGCGAAGGCGTGCACCACCTTGCTCGGGTCATGCGGATCCTTCTGGTCCTCGAACTTGGCGGCGCGGACGCCCTGCAGCTGCCACATCACGTGCGGCATGGCCACGTTCGGCACCACCATGTTGTTCCAGCCGGTCGGACGGGTGTCGTCCTTGTAGAAGGTGCGCAGGTAGGTGTACAGGTAGTCCGCGCCCGAACCGGCCGGCGAGGACTTGGCGCGCGCGATCACCGACAGGTCCGGCGGCACCGCGCCGAACCAGGCCTTGGCGTCGTCCGGGCGCATCGCGGTCGTCATCATGCCGCCCACCTTGTCCTGGGTGAACAGCAGATTGTTCTTGATCTGCTCTTCCGACAGGCCCAGGTCGCGCAGGCGGTTATAACGCATCGCGGACGCCGAGTGGCAATTCAGGCAATAGTTGACGAACAGCTTGGCGCCGTTCTGGAGCGAGGCCAGGTCGTGGCGCTCCGGCGCGCGGTCCAGCGGGAAAGTGCCTTCCGCGGCGAATACCAGTCCCGGCACCAGGGCCAGGACCGCCATCATTTTCTTCGCAAATTTCATGTGATGTCCTTGTGCTCTTGATGTCGATCAGTGCGCCGCATAGGTCAGGCGGCTGGGCACCGGCTTGAAGGCGCCCATGGTGCTCCACCAGGGCATCAGCAGGAAGAACGCAAAGTAGGCCAGGGTGCACACTTGCGAGATGATCGTGAAGGCCGGGGTCGGCAGCTGGGTGCCGAGGTAGCCGAGGGTCACGAACACCAGCGCGAACAGCGCGTACAGGTAGCTGTGCCAGGTCGGACGGTAGCGCAGCGACTTGGCCGGCGAGTGGTCCAGCCAGGGCAGGAAGGCCAGGATCACGACCGAGGAACCGAACAGCACCACGCCCCAGAACTTGGCTTCCAGCACTTGCGGCAGCATGCCGATGATCAGGACCAGGCCGATCACGGCGATCGCCACCTTGGTGCGATAAGCCAGGCGCGACTTGAGCCAGATGAACACGACATAGGCGGCGATACCGGCCATCAGCACGTACATGAAGTCCGCGGTGGTGGCGCGCAGCACCGAGTAGAAGGGCGTGAAGTACCAGGTCGGCGCGATGTGCGGCGGGGTCTTCATCGAGTCGGCCGGCAGGAAGTTGTTGTATTCCAGGAAGTAGCCGCCCATCTCAGGCGCGAAGAAGACCACGGCCGAGAACAGGAACAGGAAGACCGACACGCCGTAGATGTCCTTCACGGTGTAGTAGGGGTGCGAAGGGATGGCGTCGACCGGGTGGCCGTCCGGACCCAGGTTTTCCTTGACTTCGATGCCGTCCGGATTGTTCGAGCCGACTTCGTGCAGCGCGATCAGGTGGGCGGCCACCAGGCCCAGCAGCACCAGCGGCAGGGCGATGACGTGGAAGGCGAAGAAGCGGTTCAGGGTCGCATCCGACACCACGTAGTCGCCGCGGATCCACAGCGACAGGTCGGGGCCGATCACGGGAATCGCACCGAACAGGTTGACGATCACCTGGGCGCCCCAGTAGGACATCTGGCCCCAGGGCAGCAGGTAGCCGAAGAAGGCCTCGGCCATCAGGCACAGGAAGATCGCGAAGCCGAACAGCCAGACCAGCTCGCGCGGCTTGCGGTAGGAGCCGTACATCAGGGCGCGCGCCATGTGCAGGTAGACCACGATGAAGAAGGCCGAGGCGCCGGTGGAGTGCATGTAGCGCACCAGCCAGCCCCAGGGGACTTCACGCATGATGTATTCGACCGAGCCGAAAGCCAGGTTGGCGTCCGGCTTGTAGTGCATCGTGAGGAAGATGCCGGTCACGATCTGGAGCACCAGTACCAGCATGGCCAGCGAGCCGAACAGGTACCAGGTGTTGAAGTTCTTCGGAGCGTAGTACTTGCCCCACTGGTCGTTCCACAGCTTCGAGAGCGGGAAACGGTCGTCGACCCAGGCCAGGGCCTTGTGGCCGGCCGGTGCGTCCGCAGGGAGCTTGGTCTCTTTGAATGCGCCTGCCATCTTATGCCTCGCCTTTCTCGTCTTTGCCGATGATCAGCCTGTTGTCCGACAGGTACATGTACGGCGGAACGTCCATGTTGGTCGGGGCCGGCTTGTTCTGGAACACGCGGGCCGACAGGTCGAAGGTGGAGCCGTGGCAGGGGCAGAGGAAGCCGCCCGGCCAGTCGTCCGGCAGGTTGGGCTGGGGGCCGGCGGTGGTGCGCGAGGAGGGCGAGCAGCCCAGGTGCGAGCAGATGCCGACGGTGACGAGGACTTCCTTGTGCTCGGCGCGCGAGCGGTGCGAATTCTTGGCGTATTCCGGCATCGGCAGCTGGAAGATCTTGTCCGAATTCGGGTCGGCCAGCTGGCCTTCCACCTTGGTCAGGGTGGCCATCATTTCCGGCGTGCGGCGCAGGATCCAGACCGGCTTGCCGCGCCATTCGACCACTTTCATTTCACCCGGCTTGACGTCGGAGATATCGACCTCGACCGGGGCACCCGCCGCTTTGGCGCGTTCGGATGGCTGGAAGGTGCTGACCAGGGCTCCCGCCGTGGAGACACCAACGACGCCGCCTGCCGCACATGTGGCGACCAGTAAGCCGCGTCGGCCTGGATCGACCTGCTTTTCATTACTCATACCAACCCCACTCCGTGAAAATACGAACTTCAGAATTAATAAAGAGCTTCCAGCAACACAAAATTATATGTGAATGGCAATACCGAATGGAAAAAAATTATCAAGGGTGCACGGGCAGCCGAAACGGACGTGCCAGTCCGGCTTCCGGCGGAGGTGACATCCGTACGTAAACCGCTTGCGGTATGATGCACTGGCTTGATTCAATAACAAGACGGGAGAACCACTATGGCGATGATGGAAGAGTTTAAGAAATTTGCGATGCGAGGCAACGTGGTCGACCTGGCGGTCGGCGTGATCATCGGCGGCGCCTTCGGCAAGATCGTCGATTCGCTGGTCCAGGACATCATCATGCCGCCGATCGGGAAACTGTTCGGTGGCCTCGATTTCGCGAGTTATTACATTCCTCTCAATGGTCAAGCCTATAACTTACCACTGGCGGAGGCCAAGAAGGCAGGTGCAGTGTTGGCATATGGTAACTTCCTGACTATATTGCTCAACTTTATTTTGCTGGCTTTCGTTATCTTCCAGATGGTGAAGATCATCAACCGCCTGCGTGGTCCGGCCCCGGAAGAGAAGCCTGCGCCACTGGCGACCCCGGAAGACATCATCCTGTTGCGCGAGATCCGCGACTCCCTGAAGCGACCATGACGTGAAAGACGGCAGCCTCCACGACACCCGGCCGGCCGGCGGCCTCAAGCGCCTCTGGCTGCTGTTCGCCCAGCTCGTCACGGTGCTGCTGGCGGTGTACTTCGTCGTGGCCGCCGTCCGCCCGGACTGGCTGCACGGCCGTCCCGAACCGGTGCGGGTGGGCGGCCCCGGCAAATCCGTGCCCATGCTGCAGGCCCCGCCGGCCGTGCCCGGCGGCAGTTACCGCGACGCGGCGGCCAAGGCCATGCCGGCGGTGGTCAATATCTTCACCAGCAAGGCCACGCGCCAGACCCATCCGCTGCTGCGCGACCCCTTCTTTCGCCGCTTCTTCGGCGACCGCGCGCCGCCCGAGGAGCAGCTGGCCAGCCTCGGCTCGGGCGTGATCGTCAGTGCCGAGGGCTATATCCTGACCAATAACCACGTCGTGGAAGGTGCGGACGCCATCGAAGTTGGACTGGCGGACGGCCGCAGAAGTGCCGCGCGCATCGTGGGCACCGACCCGGAAACCGACTTGGCCGTGATCCGCATCAGCGCGCGTGAGCTGCCGGTGATGGTGCTGGGCGACCCCGAGCAGGCCCGCGTGGGCGACGTGGTGCTGGCCATCGGCAACCCCTTCGGCGTGGGCCAGACCGTCACCCTGGGCATCATCTCGGCCCTGGGGCGCAACAACCTGCACATCAACCACTTCGAGAACTTCATCCAGACCGACGCCGCGATCAACTTCGGCAACTCGGGCGGCGCCTTGGTCGACACCGACGGCAACCTGCTGGGCATTAATTCGGCGATTTATTCGCAGACCGGTGGCTCGGTCGGGATCGGCTTCGCGATTCCGGTCACCACGGCCAAGACCGTGCTCGACTCCATCGTCAAGCACGGCCAGGTGGTGCGCGGCTGGATCGGCATCGAATCCCAGGACATCACGCCCGAGCTGGCCGACAGCTTCGGCCTGGCGCGCTCGAGCGGCGCGATCATCGCCGGCGTGGTGCGCGGCGGACCGGCCGACCGGGCCGGCATCCAGCCCGGCGACATTTTGGTGGCGGTCGGCCCCAAGCCGGTGGCCTCCACCTCCGACATGCTCAACCTGATCGCCCAGCTCGAGCCGGGCAGCAAGGCCGAGCTGACCATCCTGCGCAAGAGCCGCGAGGCCAAGCTCGCCGTCAAGGTGGGCCGCCGCCCGCGCCAGATTCCCTGAACCCTTTTTTTTACCTGCACCATCCATGCACCTGCGCGACCTGACGCAATACCTGAGCGAACTGAGCGACAACAACAACCGCCCCTGGTTCCTGTGGAACAAGCCCCGTTACGACATCCTGCGCGCCGAATTCCTGGGCGTTGTCGAGGAACTGATACGCCAGATGGCGAAGTTCGACCCCAAGGTGGCCGCCTGCAATCCGAAGAAGGCGGTGTTCCGCTTCCAGCGCGACACCCGCTTCGCCAAGGACAAGACGCCGTATAAAACCCATTTCGCGGCCGGCATCGCGCCGGGCGACAAGCGCAAGCCGAGCGATGGCGCCGGCCCGACCTATTACTTCCACATCGAGGCCAATGGCAAGCTGCTGTTCGGCGCGGGCGAATACCTGCCGCCGGCGCCGCGCCTGAAGGCGATCCGCGAGCACGTCGTCAACGATGCGCCGGGATTCACTAAAATGTTGAAGAATAAGCATCTCCGGGCCACCTATGGCGATTTGCGTCATGACGAGGGCAAGCTCCAGCGTCCGCCGAAGGGTTTCGATCCGGACCATCCGCTGATCGATTACCTCAAGCTCAAGAGCTATTTCGTGTGGACCGAGCTGGAACTGGACCTGAACGCGCCGGAAAAACTGGTTCCGCAGCTGGCCGGCGCCTTCAAGGACGCGCTGGCGCTGGTGACCTGGCTGCGCGGCGTGCCGGAGAATTTCGATGAATGAGTCAGCAAGCTAGGAGGGCGACATGGCATTGCAACGAGCGGTATCGGGAGAGCGGATCGTATTGCAGCGCGGAGACGACGACATCGCCCATTTCACCTCGGTCGCGCTGGTGAAGACCGAGCGCATGGAACTGATCCGCCTGGTGGTGCCGAAGGAGCGTCCGGTGCCGGAGCACAGGGTGGAAGGGGAGGTGACCATCCAGTGCCTGGAGGGCGAGCTGGTGGTCGATGCGCACGGCAGGGCGACGGTGCTCAAGCCGAACGAGATGGTGTACCTGGCCGGGGGCGAGCCGCATACGATACGCGCCAACAAGGATGCGGTGGGGCTCATGACCATCATCATGGGGCCGGTGCGGACCGGTGGGCCGACCAATGATCCGCGGGGATCGGCGTCCTGATCGTGCGTCAGCGCTGATCGCAAGCGCTAACTGGTCGCTGCGAAACTTGGGTTCCCGCCTGCGCGGGAACGACGTGCTTAAGCAGCGGTCCAGAAAAATTTCTGTGGCATGCGCCTCATGAACGTCGTTCCCACGCAGGCGGGAACGACGTGCTGAAGCAGCGAGTCAGAACCGATATTGTGGCCCGCAGCCCCTAAACGTCGTTCCCGCGCAGGCGGGAACCCAAGTTTGCGAGAACAGCTGCAAACCCAAGCAGCAAGCTCAGGCCAACTCCACCCTCGGATCCCGCGCCAGCAACTTGGCCGCCATCTCCGGCGCAGCCAC